>JAUVCD010000205.1 GCA_030590865.1 Myxococcales bacterium
GATTCGGCGGCTCGGGCCAAGCTCCGTAACAAGCGCATCAGTTATGCGCCGACGGCGGCTGACCGCATCCGACTGCGTCTCGAGCTCGCCCAGATGCTGGAAGACGAGTCCTTCGATACCACCAGCGCCCAGGATGTAATCCAGCAGGCGTTCTTCGACGATGCTAGTGACTCGGAGCTGCTAGCCCAACTGGAGCGGCTGGCGTCCACCAACGCGGGCGTCGATGAGGGAAATGACGCCTGGCGCCGGGCCGCCGATGCGGTTGGCGAAGCGGTTGCGAAGGCTCTGGACGCCGCCGAAGCTGGTGAGGGGGACGGCAACATGACGACCGAGCTGGCGCGGGATCTCTATCTGCGCACGGCGGGGTGGTACAAAGAACAGGTCGATGACGACGACGCGGCCGAGAAGCGGCTGAATGAGGCCCTCGAGCAAGATGCGCGGAGCGTTGATGCTCTGCTCGGACTCGAGGACATCCATCGAGCTTCAGGGCGCGAGAAGGCGCTCGTCGAAACGCTGGGCAAGCTCGCCGAGCTGGCCCAGGCCCCGGAGGCGAACATCGAGCGCACCCCGGCCGAGTTGCGTCGGGAGGCCAAGGTGCTCGCCGAGTCTGAGCTGGAAGACCTCGAGCTTGCCGAACAGATCCTCCGCGACATGTTGCAGGCCGATGAAAGCGACGTGTGGGCTCTAACTGAGCTGTGCCTGGTGAGTGAGCGGAACGAGGACTTCAAAGAGCTCTACACGCTGCTCCAAAGGCGCATCGAGCTGATGCCCGAGCCTGATCAGCTGCGCGAGCTTCGCCACCAGGCCGCCAAGGTCTCGGCGGACAAGCTCGACGACACCGAAGCGGCGATCGATCTCTACGAGCAGGCCTTCGAAGATGACTCCCACGACGGGGATGCCTCCGATGCGCTCCGTGAGCTCTACCAGAAGCTCGAGCGCTACGAAGACATGCTGCGCCTCACCGAAAGGCTCTTGGATCTGTCCGACGAGCCGGAAGATCGGGCAAAGCTGCGGCTCGAGAGCGCCAAGATCTGCATCGAGATTCTCGAAGCACCCACTGAAGGCATCGAGCACTTGCACGCCGTGCTCGAAGAAGTGCCTGGCCACGCCGGTGCGGTCGAGTTGTTGGCGACGATGCTCGAAAAGGAGGAGCGGGACGACGAGTTGGTCGAGCTTCTCAACACCCAGATCAAGCTTGCCAGTGAGCAAGGGGATCAGGAAAAGGAGCTCGGCTTCCGCGTCAAGAGCGCTGAGCTTTGCGAGACGCGGCTGAACGACGCAGCTCGAGCCATCGAAGGCTATTTGGCGGTGCTCGAGGTCGACGCCAGCTTCCGGCCGGCGCTCGTAGCCCTAGCCAGGCTCTACGAGCAGGAGGACGAGACGGCCAAGGCGGCTGAGATGTCCGAGAAGCTGCTCGAAGGTGCCGAAGTCGACGAGCTGGCACGCTTGGCGCTCAAGGCGCGCGACCTTTATGTCGCCGTGGACGACAAAGAAGCTGGCTGCCGGGTTCTGGAGACGGTGCTCGAGTCGGATGCCGAGCTTGGTGACGAGCAGATCAGTGAGCTTCGCGACGGGCTCAAGGCTCTGTATCGGGAGAGCGGTGCTTGGGACAAGCTCGCCGAGCTGATCACCTCCGAGGCGGAGGAGTCGGAGGACGAGAACGAGAAGGTGGTCAAGTACCGGAAGGCCGCCGATATCCACGCGAGCGAGAGGGACGACCACGCCGCTGCGGCCGAGTTGCTCGAGAAGGCGCTGGATCTCAAGTCCGATGACCGTGACCTGATGCTCGCCTTGTGTGATGAGTTCACCAAGAGCGGGCGCGGCAAGGACGCGATCGACGTGCTCAATCGCGTGGTGGAGTCTTACGGTGGCCGGCGTAGCAAGGAGCTGGCCGACATTCACCAGCGAATTGCCACGGCCTATCGTGCCGATGACGACAACGAAGGGGCTCTCAAGGAGCTCGAGTCGGCTCGGAAGATGGACCCTGGCGCCGTGGCCATTCTGCACGAGCTCGGCACCCTATCGCTCACCATGTTCGATGCATCGGACGATGAAGCGGTGCAGGCGGAGCACTTGAAGCGGGCCGGCAATGCCTTCCGCTCCCTGCTGCTGCAGCGGCTCGACGCCAATTCGCCAGTGAGCAAAGCCAATGTCTTCTACTTGCTATCACAAGTCAGCAAGCGAGAAGGGGACACCAAGAAGGCTATCCAGATGGCCGAGCGGGCGCTGTCGAACGACAAGCAATATGAGGAAGCTCAGGCGCTGCTCGATGAGCTCAAGGGATGAGCCGGCTCGTCCTAATCGACGGTGTCAGCACCCCTTCAGAGCGAGCCCAAGTATCAGTTTACGATCGCGGTTTCCTTTACGGAGACAGCGTCTTCGAGACCATCCGTACCTACGGTGGTCGGCTGTTTGCGCTGGCTGAGCACATCGACAGGCTCGCCCGCTCGGCGTCGAGCGTGGGCATCCAGCTGCCGGTCTCGACCGAGCAACTGGCAGAGGAGACCCTGCGGGCCGTGCGGGAGGCGGGCAACGCCGAGAGCTACGCGCGGGTGATGATCACCCGAGGGAGTGGCCCAGTCGACCTCGATACTGCCTCAGCTGAGCAGCCGCTGCGCGTCGTCATGGTGCAGCCGCTGACGACACCGCCGGTTGAGTACTACCGTGATGGCATCCTGGTGCGTTGCATCGAGACGGTCCGCGCCTCGGATGCAGCGGGCAGCGCCAAGCTCGGCAACTACCTTGCCTCAGCTCTCGCATTGCGGCTGGCTCGAGACGCGGGTGCAGCGGAGGCTCTGGTGGTCAACCGAGACGGCTTGGTGGTCGAGGGACCGACGTCCAACGTTTTCCTAGTGAAGCAGGGAACCATCGTGACGCCTCCTCTCGAGATTGGGGTTCTCCCAGGGATCACCCGGGCCATCGTGATCGAGCTCGCCGGCGAGCTGGGCCTTGCGGTCGACTTCGCAGCCTATCCAGCTGAGCGGGTTGTCGAGAGCGACGAGATCTTCCTGACCTCCAGCATCCGAGAAGTGATCCCTGTCGTGCAAGTAGACGACACGGTGATCGGCGATGGTAAACCCGGCCGGATCACCGGCTTGCTACACCGCGCGTTCCGCCAGCGCGTGGGGCTCGATGGCGAGCTACCCCACGACGACTAGTGCGCAGGGCACCCGAATGGCTCGGGGCCGTCCCGATCACTCGGTCTCAGCACTGTTCTGGGGGACCGGGACGCGCAGCTGACCATTGCCCTGACGGGCCATCAGGGCGATTGCCTTCTCGAAGAGGGCGGACAGAAAGGGGATCTCGTTGGGCGGGGAGGTGACGATGCCAGCCTCCCGAATCGCCCTGGCCACCGCGAGCACGCGACGGGCGGCGTCGTCGCCGGCCCGGTGTCTGACCGAGATGGCCGAGTCGCGCATGCGATCAGCGAACATGGTCCGCAGCTCAGGTTGGAACCACCGGTCTGTCGCTGCTGCCACCTCGGCGCGCAGCGCTTCGTCAACCACCTTGGGGTCCTCGCCGCCAACCGCTCCGATGCGCTCGCCCAGTTTGGCAAGCAGCTCGTCCAGGGCTTGCCGTTCAGGCATCCAGCTGCGGAACTCAGGGTCTGCATGCAGCTTGTCCGAGTCGCCCACAGCTTTGCTGACGTCGGCTTCGCTAACATTATCTTCGAGCTCCGCGACCGGGTGGGGAGGGGGCTCGTCCGGTGCTGGCGACAACAGGGGAGCGCAACTATCGAAGCCAAGGGGGACAAGCTGCTTGGACTCGTCGTTCCGCTTGCGTGCCTCAGCGATCTTGTGCCGCGCCCATTCGACGGACACGTCAACCGGCGGAACGCCGAAGCGTTCGACCACCCGGTTACGCCACTTGCGAATTTGCTTGCCGGCGATGCGGCCTGTGGAGGCATAGGTGATCCCGAGAGGCTCGCTCATCATGACATCGGCGACCTGGTAGCGTCCCCCAGGCTGTCGCTGACTGACCGAGAGGAAGCAAACGCCGCTGGCGTCTGCTGGCACGAAGCTAGCCACGCAAGGCTCGGGTTGCTGCTCCTCCGCCTGGTCGCTTGGCAGCTCGATCTTCGGTATCTCCACACCTCGCGACTTGAGCACCTGAAGGGCGCGACGGGCGGCCTTTCGCACCTTGCCCGAGACGTCGTCCATCGTCGCTACTCGGGCGATGGCGGCGGTGTTGGATCCGTCCAGCCAGGCGTTGATCAACGCCTCACCGGCCGAAGCTGCCTCGGCGATGATGGGTGCTGCGCTGTCGATGTCCGCGGTCAGCCACTGCTCCTGCAGCTCTACAGGACCGGTCTGCTCATCGCTCTGCGTTTCAGTCTTGGCGGTCTGGCCGCGCTTGGCGGCCTTAGCCTTCAGCGTCTCTTTCGCCGTCTTGGGGCGGCTATCCTTCTTCTTTCGCCTGGCTGGCGCCGCCTTGGGAGCGGGGTGCAGGATTAGGGTGATCTGGTCCTGCTCGTTGATCTTGGCTGGCGTGGCCTTCTCAGCGGCGATCTTGTCCCTCTTCTCCTGCTCACGGGACTCAGCAGTCGGCGCTGGCGGTGCCGGCTGCCCACCAGGGATATCCTGTCGGTAGACTCGTCGCGCTGGGGTCTTGTCCGCTGGTCCGCTGCGCCTGGGACGGCCCGGTGGTCGTCCTTCGGTGCGCTGTGGCCTCGGCGATCCGTCGCTTGGCTTCGCCGGTCGGTCGCCTGGCTTCGCCGGTCGGTCGCCTGGCTTCGCCGGTCGGTCGCCTGGCTTCGCTGCGCCGCGCCGGCCCGTTCGCGCCCGGCGTCGGCGTCTCGGTGGTCGCCCTTCCTCACCCTCTGCGGCAGAGCCTTCGCCGCCTTCGCCTCTTTGGCTGCGGCGTCTCGGTGGTCGCCCTTCCTCAGCCTCGGCGGCTGGGACGTCTACGCCTTCGACCTTCCGGCTGCGGCGCACCCGTCGACGCCCCTCGTCGCTCGAGCCAGGAGCGGTCTCGCCAGCTGGCGAATCGCCGTCCGACGGCCCATCCGACGGCCCATTCGACGGCCCATCCGACGATGGCGCCCCGGCAGGTGCCTTCGCGCTCTTTGCGCTCTGGGCTGAGTCCCCGTCTTGGGTCGAGTTGGCTGCCTTGGCAGTGCGGTCCTTGGTTGGCGCTGGCGCCGAACCTGCGGCCTCGGTGATGGTGGGCGGGGACGTCTCGCCCTTGGCGCTGTCGACAGGTCCAGCAGTCGGGGCCGGCTCACCGGCAACTGCTTGCTTGCCTTGCTCGTCTTTGGCGTCGCTCATTGGTCCTCCTCGAGGTAGGCGAGCGCGTCGATCTCGACTACCGCTCCTTTGGGCAAGCCCGACGCTTCGACGGTTGCACGAGCTGGTGGGATCGCCTCAAACCGGTCAGCGTAGATGGCGTTGACCTTCTGAAAGTCATTGAGGTCGCGAAGGTATATCGTGGTCTTGACCACGTCGTTCCAGTTTGCACCAGCGGCGGAGAGCACCGCCTGCAGGTTGTCGAGCACCTGGCGCGTCTGGGCTTCGATGCCCCCGGATACGAGCTCGCCTGAGCCACCAGGCTCCAGGGCGATCTGTCCGCTGCAGAACAGCAAGTTCCCAGCTCGGACGGCCTGAGAGTAGGGACCGATCGCGGCCGGAGCACGGTCAGTGGAGATAGCGATCTTCGACATGGCTCGTGGTGAATCTCCCGGCGAGGCGACTCCGCTGAGGCCTGGCTGACACCAGCGGGTGCGGCGCCCGCCAGTGCGGAGGAAGCAGAGGGCATAGCACGCGCCCCTCGATGCCTGAAGTACCGTCTCTTGGGAAGCCAGGTCAGCCGCAGGCGCCGCTCGACCAGCTCTGGCAGTCAAGACTCGTCAGTGAGCTCCTGCAGCGTTTCCATGGCCACGATCAGACCACGGTAGAGCTCGAAGCCGCCGTAGACGAGTTGCTCGGCGCCCAAGACTTGCTTGATCAATGCGGCTCCGGCCGCGGTCTTGTGCAACTCGGTGAGCACCGTGATCAGGTGCTGCACGATGGCGGGCGGTAGCTCAGGTCGGTGGGCGATGTTGTCCGCAGGAATCGGGCCGGTGAAGGCGAGAGGGCGGAGCTCGTCGGCTCGCTCCGGTACCAGATCGGCCCAGCTGGACATGACGAGCTGTCCGTCCTCGGAGCGCATGGCGTAGGTCGCACCGAAGCTGGCCCAGCCGTTGAGCACGGCGTCGCAAACGGCTCGATGGGAGCCGTGGAAATGCTCGCGGCCGAGCAGGGGCTCAGCGCCTGTTAGCTGTTGGGCGACCTCGGCGTAGGCGAAGACGTAGCCCGATGCGGATCGACGATCCACCCAGGCGGCCGATTCGCCGGCTAAATCGGCGACGGTCTCGAAGGGGGAGTCGGCCCGTACCACGAGTGCTCCTTCGTAGGTGATGCGCCCGTTCCGCATCATCATGGCCAGCATGCCGCCGCCGGCTACGAAGATGTCCAAGAAGGCCTGCGGCGGCGTCCAGGCGAAGTCCACCTCACCGCGAGACAGGCAGTCGACCAAGGTTCCGTAGTCGGCGAAGACCATGGGCCGGATTTCGGTGCCCAACCGCTCGGTGAGCAAGTCGGCGAGCCGCTGTCCGCCTTCACGAGCCACGTCGCTGCTGAGGGCCGGGCTGAGCCCGAAGCGAAGGGTTGTCGGTCTACTCGTGGGCGTCTCGGTGATCTCTCCGGTGGCGGCCGGGTGGGGCGCCAGGCGGTTGATCTTGCCGAGCCGTCCAGTGGCAGGCAGCTCGCCGTGGCTCTCGGTGAATCGTGTACTGGTGTAGAGATCGGAGATGAAGGTGCGGAACTGATCCGAGTCGTCGACCTGCCGCGGGTGTTCGAGGTCGAGGCTGCGCAACAAGTCTGCCGCTGTGGCGTAACGCGCCTCGGGTTCGGTGGCGACGGCCTGCATGACGACCTCGGCCAGCCCTGCTGGGCAATCTGGGCGTAGCTCGAGGATGGGCCGAGCTCCTCGAGCGCGGGCATCTCGGAGCTCGCTGCTGGTGGTTCCGGTGAACGCTGGCGCGCCGGAGAGCCCCTCGTAGAGCACCACGCTCAGGGCATAGACGTCCGATGCCTGGCACTGAGCGGTGCCGTCAAGAACCTCGGGTGGCACATAGCGCGGCTTGCCGGCGACCGCCTGTTGACCTGCGATCTCGCTGCTCAGCGCCGCAATGCCGAAGTCGGACAGCTTGATGCGCCCATCGTTGGACAGCAGCACGTTGGACGGGCTCACGTCACCATGGATTAGCCCCAGGGGCTGATCATTCGCATCGGTCAAGCGATGCACGTGGTCGAGGGCGCGGGCCACAGCTCGAACGATGTGCACCACGTGACCGATGGGAAGGGACACGCCCTCCGCCGCCAGATGGCGCAGGATGTCCACCAGGCTGAAGCCTCGGACGTACTCCATGGCGATGAAGGTCAGCCCTTCGTCCTCGCCGAAATCCAAGATCTGCACCACATTGTCGTGGTCCAAATGGGCCCCGATGAGCGCTTCACGCTGGAGCGCATCCCCATGGGCTGGCTGGTCCAGGCTGGTTGGCGATAGCAGCTTCAGCGCCACCAGCTTCTCGAACCCACCGGAGCCGATCGCCTTGGCGAGATGAACCTCGGCCATTCCGCCAGTGCCAAGCAGCGAGACGAGGCGGTAGCGACTTCCGATGACATCCTTCCACCGGCCCGTCGTCTTCACCCCTTCAGCCTACTCCAATCGCAGCCTGTTTCGGCGCCCATCATCGCCACCAATCGGACCGAGGGACCATTTCGGCTAGGATGGCTGAGCAAGTTGATGGGAACTTATCGACACCGACGGGGCAAGGATGACGGGAAGGGCACGGTGATGCTCGGCACGCCGCCGATGACCGATGCACCAGAGGACCTGCAAGCGAACGCAGGAGCAGATCGTGCCGCGCCCGTTTCCGAGTCCGAGTCCGAGCCCGTTTCCGAGTCCGAGCCCGTACCCGAGTCCCCAGGCTCAACGCGCACCTCCCGCGGAACTCTGGTGATGGATGCACCGGAGCGAGCCTCTGACCTCGGTGCCCCGTCCCGTCAGCCCCCCGCGACCCCGGTTCCCAGGAGCGGCACCGTGCTGATGGACCCGGCACCACGAAGCTCCGCCCATGGCCGGCCGTCACGCCCTTCAGCATCCACCGGTAGGCGCCGAAGCCGGACCACAATCTATGACATCAGCGCCATCGCTGAGCGCCTCTCGACCATTCATCCCCAGCCACAGCCGAGCCTCCGTAGGCAGCTCAAGCTCTCGTTCATCATCAGCCTCACGCTGATGCTGCTGCTGACGATGGTCCTCGTTGGCGGCGCATGGCGCGTGGTGCTCGGGGTCCTGGCCGGTACGGGTGCCACCACCCTTACGATCTGGGGGACGCTCCGCTCGCTACCCAAGATCGCCAAATTGATCGGCCCCCGCGAGATCCCGGGGCGCCCGTGGATGTGGCTTACCGGTGCTCTGGTATTGGTGTCCAGCGCCACCGGCCTACTCATTATGAGCCTCTCGGTCGCCACGGCATCGCTCGCCGTGGTGGGGGTGCCCGACGTGACGCCGCCAGACGAGCCGACTGAGGAGGAGGAGGCGTCACCCCCGTCGGAGAAGCCGGTGCGGGCTGACAAATACGTGAAGCGGGATGCCCACGTGAAGCTCGGCGATGGTGTGCTCTATGCGCCGCCTGGATTCGCATCCACCGATGGCCGCTTCGATCTCCTCATGCACTACCATGGCAACGTCGAGCTCGTGGAGCAGAGCGTGGTGGCGGCCAAGCTCAACGCCTTGGTCTACATCATCAACTATGGCGAGAGCTCGGGCCGCTACTCACGACCGCTGAGCCGTCCCGACGCCTTCGACAACATGCTCACGTCGGTCGAGGCGCGGGCCGCGACGGCGTTGCGGTTGGCTAATCCGCGGGTCGGGCGCGTGGCGCTGTCATCCTGGAGCGCCGGGTATGGCGCGCTCTACCACATCCTCCGCAGCCGCAGCCGGCTCGATCGGGTTGACGCACTGTTGCTACTCGACAGTCTGCACGGCCAATATGCGCCAGGACAGGAGACCAAGCTGCTCGGCTTGCGTCTCAAGCCATTCGTCACCTTCGCCAGACGTGCCCTGGTCGGTGAGAAGCTGATGGTCCTCACCCACTCGGCCGTACAAACCCACGGCTATCCCAACACCACCGCGACCGCTGACGCTCTGCTCCAGCGCCTCGGGCTCAGTCGCACTAAAGCCACCGCTGAGACAGCTTCGCCACCAGAGGTGGAGCTCGAGGTTGTCGTGAAGGCCTTTCCGTCCGGCGAGCGGAACTGGATGAAGGTGGACAGCGAAGTCCATCAGCGCGCTTTCCACCTATTGGGCTGTAGCGGCACCCACAAGGGAGACCACATCGCCCACCTGGCTCAGATGTCGGTCACCGTCCTTCCGCGACTCGCCGAACGGTGGCAGCAAGCACCACAAAGCCCGACCCCATAGGCGAGCTAGCCCGGATTATTCACCGCCTCGACCCAGACGATACGGCGCAGTGGTCATGGCCTGCGGGCATTTGCCGGGAACTTCCTGGCCTTCCATGCGTCTATCCCAAAGTGACCAGGTCGATGGCTGACTGTGGCGCGAGAAGCGCACTTCTGACGCTGCTGTGCCTGTTTGGGGTCACAGCGTGCACCAGTCCCCCTCCACGGCTTCCGCCGCAGGTGGTCGTCGACACCCAGTCGCCGCTCGTGTCCATCGAACCCACGCCCGCACAGGTCGTCCCGACCCCGAGTCATGTTGCTCCCCTCGATGTCGAGGCGGCGGAGGCTCCACGGCCCACGGCTTCACGGGCCACGGCTTCACGGCCCACGACGGAGACCGACCCGTTTCGCAGCGATTCGCTGGACGGCAACCGCACGGGCCGCGAGCTGGTCGAGCAGATCTTGCGCATGCCTAACGACAAGCCATCCGAGAGCGGCGTCACCGAAGCGTCCCCCGAGAAGTGAGCGCCCCCATGGCAGCGGCAGCGCCCCGTTGAAAATTGCGACACAACGGTGGCACGAGATCTGCTCGTCGTTGAGCCCATGCGATGCTCAATTCCAGGTCTGTTCGCCCTGTTCCTGTTGTTCGTCTCCGCCTGTGGGGGGATCGCCACCATCGATCCGCCGACCCACTCCGAGCTGTTCCCCGACGAGGGAACAGAGCAAGCCGAGGGTCCGCTCATTCCAGCTGCAATGGTGTCGGCCAGCGCTTCGCACGAGCAAGCCTACTTCATCATCGAGCTGTCCAATGCGGGCTCGCTGACTGGGCCATACGATGGCTGGTGCGTCGATGCGGACCACACTATCGACCATGGGTTCTTTCCCGCCAATCTCCACTCGACCTATGCGGCCACACCACCGAACATTGTTGAAAAGCCGGAGAATTTCGGGGCGGTGAACTATCTGGTCAACACCTACGACCCGGGGACGCTCGTCGATCTCGGGTCCCACCACGAGCCGGTTACTGTCCCCGACATCCAAGTTGCCATCTGGACGCTCGTCGAGGGTGGGCTTGACGACGTCAATCTCGACCTCGTGGAATGGAGTCCGCAGCGGGTCGAGGTGATGCTCGAGGACACTATGACCAGCGGTCCAGGCTTCGTCCCCGGTTGCGGTCAGAACCTAGTCATCCTGGCCGCACCGATCACCAACCTCGACTCGGTCGACCACAACGACACGCAGTCGGTCATCCTCGAGCTGCCGCTGACGACACTGAGCTGCCAGTGAGCGTGGCCCGAACCGTTGCTGGAGCTCACACCGGGCGGTCAGCTCACACCTGAGTTGTTCACACCCGAGCGGCTCACTGAAACGAGCAATGGGCCCGCTGGCCCACTGGAACGAACCCTTGACGGAACAGCTCACGCGTGGAACGCAATCGCGTCATGCACGTGTCGATGGTGGGAGACCGAACGTTGTTCCGACTTGCTGAGACCGCTCGCCACCGTAGCTGGGTTGCACTGCCGGTCGTGGCGGTTGTGGCTTGTCTCACGTCCGGCTGTGATCGCGGTGGTGAGCCTGGGGCTCGACCAGATTCCACGGGGCCGTCCACATCGAGCGCACTGACGTCCGGATCCTCGGAACCGGCCATGGTCATGCAGTTCGATGGTCGGTCCGTCGACGTGAAATCCGCCCTTGCCTATTCGAGAGGCGGCAGCGCGATCTACCTTCGCGTGTCCTCCCAGCCTCACCAGTGTAGCGATATCGCACCGCGACCTGGGAGCGGCGGCAAGTACGGTCGGAGCGAAGAAGACCTATGGTTTGACGCCATGATCACCCCTCAGTTGAAGGCCGACGGAAGCACGTCATGGCAAGTCGGCTATACCTATTTTCGCGGAACGAGCGGCGATTTTCTTTCGGTTCCGGCTACGGTAACCGCCCAGGATGTCTCGACAGACGGCACCGTGAAGGCCAGCTTTGAAGCCATTATTCCCAAGCCGCTGCCCGGCTTGCCCGCCAAATTCAAGAAGAAGCCCGTTACCGTGTCAGGACTGGTCACAGCCACAGGATGCGGGAGAATCGAATTTGAGGAGGTCCCAGCCCGCCCTCAGAATGCGGTGGTCGTCAAAGTAGCCGGCCAGCGCACCGAGATTCAATCCGCCAGCTTGCGCGAAGGTGCTCACGGTCCTGAGCTGGTGCTATCGAGCCAGCCACGGGCCGCGTGCGACAAGATGCACCGCTACGGCATAGATTTCGAGCTGATCATTGGTCTCGACGGCAGCCCCCCCAAGGTCACTCGCTTGGGACTCCGAGGCAACCGCATCCTGATGAATCCGTGGGCACAGTATAGGACCGACAAACCAGGGCTGGACTTCACCGCGAACGGTGCAATTCTTCAGAATTCCGAGCCCATCGAGTTGACCTTGAACGGCACTGCCGACTTGATGGGCTACCCCGTCTCGGTGGAGGGCCAAGTGTCAGCCCAGCAATGCATGGGGAAGTGAACGGCTAGCGGAGCGATCGGGAGCGCCCGGTCAATTCGTCACGGCAAGCGCCAGCGGCGCGTGACCGGGTTGC
This sequence comes from Myxococcales bacterium, assembly GCA_030590865.1. Taxonomy (GTDB): domain Bacteria; phylum Myxococcota_A; class Polyangia; order Polyangiales; family Polyangiaceae; genus JAPYTK01. The sequence continues at coordinate 12,021 of JAUVCD010000205.1, forward strand.
ACGCCGATCGGCGCAGGCCCATGGTGCGCCATGCTCGTCGAGTGTTCGTATTGCGGGGCCCCCTTGGATGTGAAGGAGGGAAAGACCGTCTACAAGTGCAACTACTGCGGGCAGAAGAACGTGCAGCAACAGATGCGCATGCTCGCGCAAGTCACGCCGAACACCTGGCAGGCGCCGAAGGTGTGGACACCACCCGCCCACGTGGCGACCGCGGGCAAGACGTTTAAGTACCGACGACAGGCGCTCGGTCTAACGGTGCTGATGCCCGTGCTGCTGGGTGTCTTGATGCCGATGATCATCGCGTTCTTCGCAACCGGTGGCGGCAACTGGGTGCGCGTGGCCACGTGGGACGAGAGGTCCACACTGTCCTGCGCGCCCAACGGTGAGCTCGAGATCAAGGGCGTCAACGCCAAGGTCAAAGACGGACCGGTCATCGAGATGTCCGCCAACTGCACGGTGACCCTCATTGACTCGACGATCGCCGGACCTATCGGCATCAAGGGCGGCGCCAACGCTCATATCAAGATCGTCAATTCGACCATCAAAGCTGAGGAGGTCGGCATTGAAGGCGGGGCCAACGCGGACATCAAGGTCATGGGCAAGAGCAAGGTCAGCGGCAAAGTCGCTGGTATCAGTGGCGAGGGCAACGCCAAGATCGAGCTGAAGCGAGCCACCGTCTCCGGGGAGGAGACTGGGATCGATGGCGGCGCTAACGGCAAGATCACCATGCGCAGCAAGAGCAAGATCGAAGGCGACGACGTCGCCCTCCGCCTCGGTACCAATGGCGACGTCGACATTCGGGACAGCAAGATCGTCAGCGACGATGGTACGGCCATCGAAGGTGGCATCAACAACGAGGTTCAGTGCCGCGGTGGCTCAATCAAGGGGAAGCAGGCCCTCAAGTTCACCCAGAACGCCGACCTGCGGCTGGGCAAGTGCAAGGTCAGTGGCCCGCAAGACCTGGGCCGCGGTGCCAAGAAGAAGTGAGCGACCGCTGTCGCGCTGCGCCGCTACTCGTCCACCGGCTGCGGTGGCTCCAGGTTGGCGCTCAGCGCCTGGCACTGCTCGTCCAGCTCGCCGCAGCCGCAGCGATTGCCTGCGCCGTCGGTCACCTGTCCCACACTGCCGTCCTGTGGCTCACACACCAGATTCAGGGTGTTGCAGTCGAGCACGCTGTCGGCGAGCAGCACCTCGCCGCCAAAGGTGGCCACTCCTGCACGGGCATTGCTGGCCACGGTGCAGCCGAGCAACTCGGCGAAGGCTGGCGGACCTTCGGTCACGACGGTGACACCGTCGCCGTATAGGCCGTCTGCCTCGCGAGAAAGGGTGTTCCGCACCACGATTTGCTCCAACGTGGCCCGACAAGAATGGATCAGCACGCCGATATCGCGGCTGTGGTCGACCAACGAGCGCCGCACGGTGATTTGTGGC
>JAUVCD010000544.1 GCA_030590865.1 Myxococcales bacterium
GTTTGCGACGACGGTAACACGGTGGACTGCGACGGCTGCTCGGCCGACTGCAGCGTTGCCGAGACCGGCTGTGGCGATGGCGCAATGTGCGGCACCGAGGCCTGTGACGACGGCAACACCATCGACTGCGACGGCTGCTCAGGCGACTGCGGTACTGTGGAGACCGGCTGCGGCGATGGCGTGACCTGCGGCACCGAGCAGTGCGACGACGGCAACGTCATCGATGGTGACGGCTGCAGCGCGAGCTGCATGAGCGAGGGCACCGGCGGCGCTGGCGGCACCACCAGCAGCGGCACCGGCGGCACCACCAGCACCAGCGGCACCGGCGGCACCAGCACGAGCTCTGGCTCGGACGGTGACACCACGACCGACGACGGCGGCTGCGGTTGCCGCGTGGTCGGCCAGTCCCGTGGCAACAACCTGGCGGCCCTCGGCCTGCTCGGCCTGCTCGGCCTGGCGCTGACCCGGCGTCGGCGAGCTGCCTAACCAAGACCCTCAGTACGAGGCGGTTCTCAGTGACCGCCTCGCTGAGGTGATGAGACGGGGCGGCGCTGCGGCGTCGCCCCGCGCTTTTTGTGACCTTACCGGCGCTTGCGAATGCGCCGGGCTGAAAGTGTGGTAGCCCTCGCCGCAGAGATGACCGACACGGAAAAAGCAACGGAGGCCACCCTTCGAGCCGGTACGGTGGCGCTGATTGGGCGGACCAACGTGGGCAAGTCCACCTTGCTCAACGCGGCGCTCGAGCTGCCTCTGGCTATCGTGTCCCGCAAGCCCCAGACGACCCGGAGTCGGCTGCTCGGGGTGGTGCAGCACGCTGGGGCCGAGGTTGGGCTGCTGGATACGCCTGGGCTGCATCGCGCGAAGGACAGGCTCGGCAAGGAGATGAACCGCACCGCCCGAGCGGCTGCTGCGGATGCCGACGTGGTCGTTTTCGTGGTGGCGCTGCCCGCCCGAGCCCAGGGGGAGATTAAGCCTCACGGCGGCGATCTGCAGCTACTGGAGCAGATGCCCGAAGATCTGCCCGTCGTGCTGGTGATCAACAAGATCGATTTGCTCAAAGACAAGAGCCGGCTGCTTCCGTTCATCGCCGCCTATGCCGAGCACCGGGAGCTGGCTGCCGTGGTGCCCATTTCGGCGCTGCGGGCCGACGGGATCTCCCGGGTGCTCGATGAGGTGGCCAAGCTGTTGCCGGCAGGTGAGCGCCGTCATGGGGAAGACGAAATCACCGATCGGCCGATGCGCTATTTCGCGGCCGAATACGTACGTGAGCCGATTCTGGCGGCCACGGGGCAAGAGGTGCCCCACGCCGTGGCGGTCACGGTGGACGAGTACAGCGAGTCGCCTGATGGTGGCCTGGTCGACATCTCGGTGACCATCCACGTCGAACGGACTGGGCAGAAGCGGATCATCATCGGCGACAAAGGCAAGGTGCTCAAGCGCGTCGGCATCAGTGCCCGTCAGCGTATCGAGCAGCTGCTGGGCCGGCAGGTCAACCTGCAGCTCTGGGTGCGGGTGACCGAAGGGTGGCGCGACAATCCCGGCAAGCTTGCTGACTTCGGCTTGATGGGTCGCGGGGACGGGACGGGACGATGAGCGGCGTCAAGCCGGTGGTCGCCTTGATCGGCCGGCCCAATGTGGGCAAGAGCACCATCTTCAATCGCTTGGTGGGGCGTCGACAAGCCATCGTTCACGACCGACCGGGGGTGACCCGGGATCGCCATTACGGCGACGCCGAAGTCCGGGGTCGCAGCTACATCCTCATCGACACCGGCGGGTTCGAGCCCCATGGGGACGACGACATGCAGCAGGGCATCGCCCAGCAGGTCGAGGTCGCCCTGGCCGAGGCGGATGTGACGATATGTGTGCTCGACGCCCGCACACCGCCCACCTCAGCGGACAGCGAAGAGCTTGCGCTGCTGAGGCGCAGCGACAAGCCGGTGATCTATCTGGGCAACAAGGCCGACTCGGAGCGCCTGGAGGTCGAAGGGAACGAGCTGTACCGATTGGGGGTCGACAAGATCTTCTTCGTCAGCGCCTTGCATGGCCGGGGCATGCCGGCGGTCGAGCAGGCCTTGGTGGAGGCCTTTGGCGAGCCGCCTGATGAGGAGGACGAGGACGCTGACGAGGCGGAGCGGGACGAGATTCGGGTCGCGGTGGTCGGTCGCCCCAATGCGGGCAAGTCATCGCTCATCAATCGTCTGCTCGGCGAGGAACGGTTGATGGTCGACTCACGGCCAGGCACGACCCGGGATGCCATCGATACGCAAATCGTGAAGGACGGCCGCAAGTACCTCTTCGTCGACACCGCCGGTCTCCGTCGCAAGGCCAGCGTCAGCCGGGGACGAGACGCGGTCGAGGCGATGAGCGTGATGGTCGCCGTCAAGGCCATCGCCCGTTGTGAGATCGTCGTGGTGCTCTGCGATGCCGAACGGGGTGTTGCCGAGCAGGACGCCAAGATCCTCGGTCTGGCCATGGATCGCGGTCGGGGCGTCGTGATCGCCCTCAACAAGATGGATCTCCTAGACCGGGACGAAAAGAAGAAGGCCGAGAGCGAGGCCCGGGACGTGCTGTCCTTCGTGTCCTGGGCATCGGTCACTCGAATGAGCGCCAAGACCGGTCGCGGCGTCATGCGCCTGCTCGACAGCATCGACCGGGTGAGGCGCTCCTTTGATCGAAGGGTGTCCACCGGCCAGCTCAATCGTTTCTTCGACACCGTGCTGGTCGCCAAGCCACCGCCCATTCATCGCGGTCGAGCACCTCGCTTCTACTACGTCACCCAGGCGCGCAACCGACCGCCGACCTTCATGATCGTCACCAGCCACCCCAACAACCTGCACTTCAGCTACCAGCGCTACGTGGCCAATGCGATTCGCAAGGAGTTCGACTTCGAGGGCGTGCCGATTCGGGTGCACTACCGCCGCAAAGACCGTCGGGAGCGCAAAGGCAAACGGCACTGACGGTTTCTGGCCAGGCGCTAGCCAAAAAACCCCGAGAAAAGGCACTAGCTCGCCGGGGCGATGGCATCGGCCACCCAGATTAATCGCCGTAGGTCGTGGATTTCTCTGGGAAAGTCTGGGACGTAGGCGACCGTCGGTGGCTTGCTCTCGGCTGCCACATGGCTGAACACCTCATCCAAGGCCACCAGGTGCAGCCGGTCCAGCTCCCCCCGCCGCTTTTCCTCTTGGGCTGCCTCGCTGACTCGCTTGATGGTGCCATCCGATAGCTCGAGACCCCGTTGACTGGCGGCTGCGCCGATGGCTTCGAGGTCGCCGAGATCTCCGGCAACGTCGTGCATCCGGTTCACCACGTAGGCATCTGGGTGCATCTGCTGCTCTTTGAGCCGCTCGGCGAAGAACAGCACCTCGCGAATCGGCATCGGATCGGGCGTGGTGACGAGCACATAGGCTACCTCCGGTCCCCGTAGCGCAGTCGAGACTTCGTCTGCCCGCGCCCGCCAGCCGCCGAATAGCTCGTTTACTTCGCTGATGAAGAGGGCCATCTGTTCGAGGAAAGTGCCGCCGGTAATGCGGCCCATGCCCTTGAGGATGGTTGCTGCAGAGCGCTGCAGGAGATTGAAGGAGAGGCCGTCAGATTTCCGGAACGCCTTGATGAGCCAGCGTACCGCTGGGCTGTCGACGCCGTCGACCAATCGTTGGGGCGCGTCGAGGACCTCGAGAGCGTGGGACGTTGGCGGGGTGTCGAGCAGCACGATGTCGTAGCGCGGGTCGTCCTTGACCGCGTAGAGCTTCTCCATCGCCATGTACTCTTGGGTGCCTGCGATGGTCTCGGAGATGTACTTGTAGAGGAGGTTTCCGAAGATCCAGTCGCGCTTCTCGGCCGATTTGGCCAAGGCTGACACCAACGAATCGAAGGTGCGCTTGGTATCGAGCATCATCACCGTGAGCGAGCCGCTGATCTCGAGCTCGGCGTCGGCGAAGACTTGAGGATCGATGAGCTGGGCCTCGGTCTTGAGCTGTTCGATCCCTAGGCTCTCGGCCAGGCGCCGAGCAGGATCGATGGTGAGGCATAGCACCCGCTTGCCGTGACGCGCCGCAGCGAGGCCCAGGGCAGCGCAGGTCGTCGTCTTGCCGACACCGCCACAGCCGACGCAGAGCACCACGCGCCGTCCGTCGATCAACTGGTTCAGGTCGGGATCGGGGGACACGGCCACGGCGGTCTTAGCACACGCGCGCTGGCATCGGTGAACGATTGGCCAGCCTTGCACGCCGCTCGCTGGTGACTACGGTTAGATCGCTGTGCACAAGGGCTTCATCGATTTGCATTCCCATTGGGTCGCCGGCATCGACGACGGTGCCAAGACCGCACAGGAGAGCCTGGAGATGCTGAACGGCCTGGCGGAGGTCGGCTTCGGCACAGTGGTCGCAACCCCCCACATGCGCACCGGCATGTTCGATAACAGCCGTGCCGATCTCGAGCACGCCTACCAGCAGACCCTGCAACAGCTCGAGTCTCACGAGGTGCGGCCCGCTGTGCAGCTGTCCTGTGAGCATCATCTCGATGATCTGGTGTTCCGAGCGCTCATGGCAGGCCAGGCGCTGCCCTATCCTGGTGGCAAGGCAGCGCTGATCGAGTTTCCCTACGACCACTTCCCCCTCAAGCACACCCAACGCCTCTTCGAGCTCCGTTGCAAACGCATCCGCCCGGTGCTGGCCCACCCGGAGCGCTACCGCCCGGTCTGGAAGAACATCGAAGTCCTCGACCCGATTCTCGATGGGGGCACGGTGCTGCTGCTCGATCTCGGGGCTTTGATCGGCGCCCACGGCCGGGGACCGAAGAAGTGCGCCCACCAGTTGGTCGAAGAGGGTTACTACTATGCGGCCTGCAGCGACGCCCACCGTCCCAAGGACGCCCTCGCCGCGGCTCGCGGCATCGAGCGGCTCTACCAGCTCTTGGGGGACGAAGAGGCCGAGTTCTTGCTGGTCCAGGGGCCGCGGAACATCCTCGAGGGCAGCGTCGAGGACTGACATTTCTGCCTCCCTGCCTCGGTGGTGAACGCCCGGTCGGACGCCCCCATGGCAGCCCTGGGCTGCTGGTGCTACGTCGGCGCGATGGGTGCCGTCGCGAAGCACAAACGCTTCCTGCTCCGGCTCGTCATCTCCTTGGGGATCGGCGGAGTGTTGGCCTGGGCGATGGTGTCCGGCGGGTTGCCCATCATCCCGGCACAGCGGGCATTCGACCGGATGGCCAGCTGGGTCGTGCCCGCCTATTGCCTGTCCCTGATCGGCGTTCATCTATTGCGTGCCCTGCGCTGGCGCCACCTGCTGCGTCCCCTTGGAGACGTGCCTACCCGCGGCGTGTTGTCCACTGCATGGATTGGTTTCGCGGCAGTGCTGCTCATGCCTCTCCGTACCGGTGAGGTCGTGCGCCCCTACCTGGTGACCAAACGGGGCAGTGTGAAAGGTTGGGAGGCTGCGGGCAGTGTCGGTGCCGAGCGGGTCATCGATGGCTTGGTGCTCAGCATCGTGCTGTTCCTGGCTCTCCAGCTCACCACCCCGCTGAGCCCGCTTCCTGATCAGGTTGGTGACCTTCCGGTGCCGGTGGCGATGGTGCCCAAGGCTGCTTACAGCGCTCTGGTTCTGTTCGTCGTGGCTTTCAGCTTGATGGCCCTGTTCTTCTTCAAGCGCGCCTGGGGGGTGCGGCTCATTCGCGTGACCGTTGGCCTGTTGTCGACTTCCTTGGCCGACCGGGTGGCAGGCATCGTCGAGCGAGTGGCCAGCGGCATGGCCTTCTTGCCATCGGGCCGGCACCTAGTGCCTTTCTTGATCGAGACCTTGGCCTACTGGACCTTGAACGCTCTCGGGCTGTGGCTACTGGCTAGCGGCTGTGGTCTTTCAGCGATTGGCTTCTGGGAGGCCTGCGTGCTGATGGGCTGCCTCGGCATCGGGATCCTCGTTCCCTCCGGCCCTGGCTATTTCGGAACCTACCAGCTGTCGGTCTATCTGGCCCTGGCCATGTTCGTGGCCTCCGACGAGGTTGCCGTCGAGGGCAGTGCCTTCGTCTTTCTGGCCTATTGCTGCCAGGTGGGGCTGCACCTGGTGGGTGCCGTCGTGGGCTTCATCATCGACCGTCTGGCGCCATCTCGGCCGCTGGCAGAGAATTTGGCCGATCCCAACAGTTTGGCGTAGAGCCGAGGAATGCTCGCCCGCAAAGGGTTCTGTCTGCTCGTCGCTGTTGCGCTTTTCGCCATTGCGCTGACCCACGCCTCCCCCGGGGCGGCCAAGTCCATCCACGAGTCGCACTACAACTACCAACAGACCTTTGGCACGGCGCTCAGGCTCGTGAAGGTCGATCTCGATCTCCAGGTGACCGAGACCAATGGCGAGTGGGGTTACTTCCTCTTCGTCTACACCAGTCGTGAGAGCGGCAAGCGCAAGAATCGCGGCTCCTTCAGCTTCGTTCGTCGGGGGCAGCAGGTCCATGTGGTGCTGCAGATCCCGCAGATGCCCAACTATCACGAGCGGGTGATCATGCAGAAGCTGACTCGCAAGCTGGCAGAAGAGCATGGCGCGCCTCCTGAGGCGAAGGACGAGCCGGTCGACGACGAGGACGACGACGACTCGGCGGAGGACGACAACGCCAAGAAGGACGATGCCGAGGGCAAGGACAAGCCCAAGGCCACCAAGCGGAAGAAGCGCAAACCTTACCGAGGCAAGCCCCGCCGTCGGCGTTGAG
>JAUVCD010000447.1 GCA_030590865.1 Myxococcales bacterium
GGTGGACAAGCAATCCGGTCACCGCGACCAGTCGCCGTCACCGGCGCTGCTATTGCGCGCAGCCACCGATCCCCACACCTCAGTCGAGCGTCGGGTGGCAGCAGCCTTGGCTCTGTCGACCGTCGCCGACGACGCGGCCAAGCAATCGATCCACAAGGGTGCCGACGCCTGCGCAAATCCGTCGCTACGCGACGCCCTAAGGCGAGCGGTAGATGGTGAGCTCGACGAGAAACAACTCGAGCGGGTCGGCCGCGATGACGCGTCGATGAGCTGAGCGCACCAGCCAGTCTGGTACCGCTGTGACCAAGACGCACCCTTTGGGTACGCCCCCCGCTCCGACCCGCTACGGGTCGATTCGGGCCCACGCGCGGAAGAACGGCTGCGGAGCGCCTCCCATGATGGCGAAAGCGAAAGAAGCGCAGCCGACCGCGATGCACACCCCCCATGGTCGACAGCGTCCTCACCCTCCACCACCACGCTGGTTCCGCATCCGTCTACCAATGACGTGGGCCACCGCCTCCGATGTCCCGTGCGGCAAGCGCTCGAGCACCTCCCTCACCTCGGCCGTGTCGAGCGCCGCGCTAGCGCTGTCACTCGGCGCCCCCCCCATGTCAACGCAAAGTAGAAATGTCCGCTTTTCTCCAAAGTAGAAATGTCCGGTTTGGAGTCGGCTCGACGGGCTAGTTTGTCGCCAACTTCCTTTGGATGAGGCGGCGTTGTCGGCGGGTGCTAGCAGCCTCGAGGCGCTGTTGCACACGGATGTGCGCGAGGGTGTCGGCCCTCATGATGCGTTGGCTGCGGCGGTCCCAGCGGAAGCGCAGACCACGCGGCGGCTGCGCCCCGCGCAAAAAGGCGGATGATCGCCAGCTCGCGCAAAAAGACCGACAAGCGCGATGCCTACTGGATCGCCAAGACGCTGCAGACTGGCATGATGCCCCATCAGGTCTACATTCCGTCGGGGCAGGTGCGCCGGCTGAGCCACCTCCCGTCGAGGCGTGGTGGCCGGAAGTGCCATGGCGCACGGTGGAGCCATACCCAATCGTCGCCACAAAGGTAGAATGAACGGTGATGCGTAAGCTCTCAGCGACGCTGTTGTATGCAGATCTGCGCGGCCTCACCAAGGCGACGCGGGACACCACCGCCGACGGGATGGAGCAGCTCATCAACTCGCACCTCGAGACGATGTCTCACTGCATCGAGGCGCTCGACGGCACCATCGTTGGGTTCGGCAGCGACGGCTTGATGGTGATTTTTGGAGCGCCGCAATCGCAGAGTGACCATGCGCTGCGGGCGCTGGTGTGCGCGACCGAGATGCAACGACAGCATGATGAGTGGAGCCTGAAGCGGCAGAGCGACGAGGCTCTCACTCCGGCTGTGGCCCCGGGGCTCGGCATCGGCATCGGCACCGGCGCCGTGTTCGCGGGCGACCTCGGTACGCCGGACCAGCTGCGTTACACGGCCATCGGTGAGATCGGTAAGCTGAGCGCTGGGCTGTGCCGAGCCGCCGTGGGCGGGCAGATCCTCATCATGCCCGACGTGCACACCACGGCAGTGAGTCGGCACCGCACGTGGAGCGGCGGCGTCGCGCTCCCGCGCTTGAGCTTCGACTCACTCGGTCCGTCTCGTTTCAAGCACGTAGAAACGCCGACTCAGGTGATTTCGGTGCGGGTCAAACGCTGACGGCTTGGCGCACCTTCCGGGGGATCAGTGTCGCAGTGTGACGCCCCGGGCTACGTCACACTGCGCGAATGGATCGCGGCGGAGTCGGGGATCGGGTGCCAGCCCGGACAGACGCAGGTGGCGATGCGCACGCTGGGCCATCATAGATACACAACGACGAAAGGCGCGAGCGACGCTGCTTGGACCGTGCGAAGTTGCGACATCGGCACGAAGAGTAGTAAGGCGACATAGTCATGCAGACATCGTTTTCGTGGGCCGTAGAGGCAGGTTGGGTCGGGCGAGGCGCGCGGTAGCGATCGTGAGCCTGATCAGGCTGCAGAACGTCTCGATGAGCTTCGAGTCGAACGTTATCTTTCGTGACGTGTTTTTCCGCCTCAGCAAGGGAGACCGAATTGGGCTCATCGGCAAGAACGGCACGGGCAAGACCACGCTGCTCGAGCTGATGCTCGGAAGAGTAGAGCCCACGGACGGCACGGTGTCCGTCGATCAGGGCCTCGAGATCGGCTACTTCTCCCAGTTCTCGGAGTTGCGGGGAGAGTCCACGGTGCTCGACGTGCTGCACGAAGTCTCCGCGCCGGTCCACGCCGTCGAGCAGGCGCTGCGGGAGGTGGAGGTCGTGCTCGAGCGCGAGCCCACGGGCAAGGAGATGGACGACCTGCTCGATCGCCAGGCCTCCCTGTTCGAGGAGATGGAGCAACTCGACGGATGGAACTGCGCGCTTCGAATGGAAACCGTGCTGACCAAGCTCGGATTCAGTGAGGTGCATCGCGAGCGTCCCATCGACCAGCTTTCCGGCGGCTGGCGCAATCGCGCCGCGCTAGCGAAGATATTGCTCGAAGCGCCCAGTGTGCTGCTGATGGACGAGCCAACCAACTTCCTCGACATCGCCGGGCTCATCTGGCTGGAGGAGTGGTTCAACAAGCTGCCAGGGGCGCTGGTCCTCGTCTCCCACGACCGGCACTTTCTCGATCAGGTGGTCAACATGGTGGTGGAGATCGAGAACAGCCGCCTGCAGGAGTACGAAGGCGCCTTCACCGATTATGTGGGTGAGAAGTATCGCCGCCTGAAGACCCTGGAGCGCCAGTTCGAACACGAGGAAGCGCTCTTGGCTCACGAGGCGATCGCCATCGACAGGCGCAACGCGATCGGAGGTCGAAAGCACAAGCGCCGGCTGGCGAACATCAAGAAGCGCAAAGGACCGCAGCCGGTGGACAAGATCATTACCGGGATCTACCGCGGGCTGAGCGTCCCGGACGTGCTGTGCACCGTCGAGCAGCTCAGCAAGTCCTACGACGATCAAACCGTCCTACGGGACGTGTCCTTCGAGCTCCGCCGCAAAGAGCGCTTGGCAGTGCTGGGCCCCAACGGCTGCGGCAAGACCACGCTGCTCAGGGTGCTCACCGACAACGAGCAGCGCGACTCCGGCGAGATCCACTGGGGCGTGCGTAACAACGTGGAGTTTGCCTACTACAACGAGATGCTCGACGAGCTCGATCTCGACGACACCGTGACCCACGAGGTGAACACGTTCCGCATGGCCCTCAACGCCCCGCGAAAAGTAGTCAATCAGTTCCTCACGCTGTTGCAATTCTCCGAAATGGATCTGCGGCGGAAGCTCAGCACCCTCTCCGGCGGCCAACGAGCGCGGGTTGCCCTAGCGAAATGCCTACTCTCCGGTGCGCCAGTCATCGTCTTGGACGAACCGACCAACCACCTGGACGTGACCAGCACCCAAGTGATGGAGCGCGCCTTGGTCCACTTCCCCGGCTCGGTGGTCGTGGTCAGTCACGACCGCTTCTTCATCGACAAAGTGGCCACCCGCCTGCTGCTCTTCGAGCCGGACGGAAGTGCGAGCTCCCTCAAGGGCAACTGGACGAGGATGCACGGGAACGCGAGTTGAGGGTGCGGTATCAGGACATCGTTGACACTTTTGTTATCAGGACATCGCTGACACTTTTTGGGCGTCATGCCCTGGGAAGAGTGTCGAGCGATGAGCAAGAAGATCGAGTTCGTGGAGCGCGCGACTGAGCCTGGTGCAAAGGTGGCACCTCTAAGCCGTGAGTTCGGGATCAGCAGACAGACGGGTTACAAGTGGTTGAATCGAATAGCAGCTCGGCTATCTCCGCCGGCCTCGCCCCCCCGGCCCGGCCGTTAGAGGGTATGCTGTGAGCAGCATGGTTCGCGCTCCGCTCATGGCTCTGATGGCTGCTGTTCTGGTCGCCTGCGGAGCGGAGGACGGCGCGGCGCCGCCGCATGGTGACCTGCCTCAATGCGAGGCGCCTGAGGTGGCGCTGCCCGACGGCAGCTGCATCCGTCCCGGCGTGCCGCCCAACGGCTGCGGCGAAGGCTTCGTGCACGACGGCGACGTGGGGTGCGAGCCACTGCTGCCGGCTGAGCCCTGCCCTGAAGGCTGGATGGCGGTACCCGGGGAGACCGAGTGCCACCCGGTGATGGAGTGCGGTGACGGCACTTGGGGAGATATCCCCGTCGATGGGACAACCATCTACGTCGACGCGGCCTACGCGAGCGGCAGCAGTGATGGCTCGGCCGCCGCGCCCTTCACCACCATCGCCGCTGCCCTCGGCGCCGCCAGCGACGGCGACCTCATCGCGGTGGCGGCCGGGACCTACGCCGAGAACGTATTGGTGCACCAGCGCGTCCGGCTTTGGGGCGTCTGCCCCGAGCGCGCCATCATCGCGGGCGCCGGGGCGACCGCCGCTGCGTTGGACTTCCGCACTGGAGCGCAGGGCGCGGAAGCGCACGGCTTTGCCATCACCGGCAGCAACCCCGTCGGCGTCTCCATCTGGGGCGTCGAGGACGTGCTGCTCACTCACTTGTGGGTGCATGAGCCGGCCGGGCGGGGACTGAATCTCCAGGCGACCCTTGGCCCGACCAGCGTGACCGTGCAGCACACGCTCGTGGAGGGCAGCCACGACATCGGCGTCTTCGTCTACGGCTCCGCGGCGACCCTCGACGGCGTCGTCGTCCGCGACACGCTCCCCCTACAAAGCGACCCACCCCGCGGGCGCGGCATCAGCATCCAGCTCGACCCCGACACCTCCTCGACAGCCACCATCACCGCCTCCCTCGTGGAGCGCAACCACGAATTCGGCATCTTCGTCTCCGGCTCCACGGCGACCCTCGACGGCGTCGTCGTCCGCGACACCTTCCCTCAACCGAGTGACCTAAGCGTCGGACGGGGCATCCACGTCCAGGGCGCCATTGACACAGGCGCCCCCTCCGTGGCCTCCATCACCGCCACTGTCGTCGAGCGCAGCCATGACATCGGCGTGGTCATCCAAGGTTCGGAGGCCACCCTCGATGCGGTCGTCGTGCGCGACACCTTCCCTCAACAGAGTGACCTACGCTTCGGGCGCGGCATCGACATCGAGACCAGCCGCTACACCGGCGCCCCCTCGACGGCCACCGTCACCGCCTCCCTCGTGGAGCGCAGTCACGACATCGGCATCTACGCCTCCGGCTCCGAGGCTACCCTGGAAAACGTCGTCGTGCGCGACACCTTCCCTCGACAGAGCGACCTAGGCCTCGGGCGGGGCATCAACATCCAGACCGCCACCGGCACGCCCTCGACGGCCACCATCACCACCTCCCTCGTGGAGCGCAGCCACGACATCGGCGTCTTGATCTCCGGCTCCGAGGTCACCCTACGCGGCGTCGCCATTCGGCAGACCCGCGGCCGAGCATGCGACGGCCTGTTCGGCGACGGTCTGGTGGTCGTCAGCGAGAGCGGGCCCGCCACCGCTGCCATCACCAACTCGCTCGTGCAAGACAGTGACCGCGCCGGCCTCGGCAACTTCGGCGCCCACGTCGGTCTCGGCGCTACCGTCTTGACCTGTAATGCCTTCGATCTCGCCAGTGAGACCTTCCTCGATCAGCCTTTCGCCTTCGACGACCTCGGGCAAAACAGCTGCGGCTGCCCCGAGCCGAGCGAGGCCTGCAAAGCCATCTCGGCGGGGCTCGAGCCACCGGGGAGCATCGACGATTCGCCATGAGCGGCACGGCGAACCACGGAGGCTAGGGTGCGCCGCACCAGCACGCCATGGAGGAACACGGCGGAGCTGATGCCGAGCACATAGCGCAGCCCTCCACAGTGGCATCCGAACCGGCGATCCAGCGGCCCGACAGCCGAACCGGCCTGGGCTGCATCACGACCTCTTCCTCGTAGCTGCCGGCGGCGATGGCGATGATGGCACCGTGGCCGACGATCGGACAGGCGGTGTCCGCCGCTGCACCTGATGGGCTGATCGCCGTGGCAGCGGGAACCTATGCCGAGAAAGTGGTCATCCACAACAAGCCGGTGCGGTTATGGGGCGTCTGTCCCGAACAGGTGACGATCGAGGCGACGGGATCGTCAGCCAACTACTGCCCCCTGGCCGCGGTGTGCATTCTCACGGACGCCGACGGGACCGAAATCGGTGGGATCGCCCTCCGCAGCGCCGGCACGGGTATCACCATGTCCGGCTCAAGGGACGTGCTCATCGACCGCGTTCGCGTGCATGACAATGCCAACTTCGGTATCGACGCCTCGAGCGAGCTCGGTCCCACCTCCCTCGTAGTGCGTGACACGCTCATCGAACGAAACAACTTCATCGGCCTGTTCCTCGCCGGCGCTGAAGCCACGGTGAGCGCATCGGTGGTGCGCACCACCCTGCCGCGCCTGTCCGACCAGATGTTCGGACGAGGCATCAGCATGCAGCTGTTCTGCCTCGACACCCCGACAGGCCTCGAATGCGACCCGTGGGCCTGGGCGAAGGCCAGCATCACTCGCTCCCTCATCGAGCAGAACCACGACTATGGCCTGCTCGCCGCCGGCTCGGAAGTCACCCTGGACAGCACGGTCGTGCGCGGCACCCTGCCCCGGGCCTCCGACCAGACTCGCGGGCGCGGCGTCAGCGTCGAGCTCAGCTGTGTCAACACACCTACAGGCCTGCAGTGTGATCCATCACTGCGCGCGACGGCCACCCTGACCCGCTCGCTCATCGAGCAGAATCACGAGGTCGGCTTGTTCGTCGGCAGCTCGGACGCCGTGGTGGACACCACCGTCGTGCGTGCCACCCATCCGCGCCCCGCAGACGGTCTATCCGGGGCCGGCATCAGAATCCAGGTGGGGTGCGTCGAAACCCCCGAAGGCGTGCAATGCGACCCGGCCATGCAAGCGACTGCCAGCGTGACCCGCTCCCTCATCGAGCAGAACCACGAGATCGGCCTGGCCGTCATTGGCTCGATTGTCACCCTGGATGCAACGGTCGTGCGTGATACCTGGCCCGCCGCCGCCGACGGTCTGTACGGCGACGGCGTTTCGATCGTCAGAAGGGCGGCGGCCTCCTCCACGGCCATCACCAATACGCTCATCGCTGACAGCAGCCGAGCGGGCTTGGCGACCTTCGGCGCCTTCGTCTCCCTCGCCAACTCCCACCTTCGGTGCGCTGCTTTCGAGCTGACCGGTGAGTCACACGACAGCGGCGACTTCGAGGTCGTCGATTCAGGCGGAAACCTGTGCGGCTGTCCCTCCTCACTCGACTCATGCCACCTGGTGAGTGCCGGTCTCGACCCGCCCCCGCCTTTGGTGCCGACCGATTGACACGTCGACGACGATGAGGCCGTGATCGTTCCCCGACGCGCTGCCGACCGCCCGAAGCCTGGACGTCGAAGGTGGGTGCCACAACCGGAGCGACAGCTGGGCGCAGCCAAAGACCTTCGACCAGGACCGCGCAGCGTCGTTCACGTTGCCGTCCCAGAGGACGAACCTCGGTCGGGACGCACCATCACCGCGCGAGGCGACGCACCGTGCCGTCCCCGTCACCTCCGTTGACCCAGTAGATCTCCTCGGCATCTTCTCGCTGGCCGACTGGGACGGCAACGAGTGGATTCCGGCCCTCTATGCCTATGCCTCCTGCGCCAGCCCGGCATCCGACTATCGGGAGGCTGCCTTGCGGGTGCTGCAGGAGCGGGCCGAGTCCTGGGTGCAGTGGGGGCAGCTCAACAGCTACCGCTTCGTCAAGTCGCCCTATTCGCCCGTCGGCTATGGCTCGGTGACCACGCCCCACGGCGCCGATCTGCTGGCCCGAGTACACCACCTGACCGGCGATCCAACCCTCCGCGAGTGGATCCTGTACAACGCCGACGCCGTGCTGGGCACCAACTGGTCCGGCTGGTCCTGGGTCACCGGGTTGGGCCCCCGCTCCGTCCGCCGCCCCTTGCACAACCCGTCGCTCGGCGACGGCATCGACGATCCGGTGCCTGGCATCACGGTCTATGGCCCCTCGCGGCAGGAGTCGAGCTCGTCGAACGAATCGACCACGATTCTGCCGACCCCCTCG
>JAUVCD010000992.1 GCA_030590865.1 Myxococcales bacterium
TACGGCCAGCCACCAGCGGCCACCGGTATTGCCTACGGTCAAGCTGTCGCCGAGGACGTCCTCACCCAGTTCATGGCCGACCCAACGCTCTGCGGCAACGTCATGCACAACACGGCCACCACCATTGGCGTCGGCCACTCCATGCCCGGTGACTACTGGGTGGTGTTGATCGCCCATTAGGTAGGTCTATTCAGTGATCGGCGGTCTGAGCTCTACACCAAGTGGCTGAGCCAGGGGTAGAGGTGTTGCCACGTGGAAACACCCTCATGCCAACATTGGCCCCAATGATGTTCGGTAGTTGTCCCGCTGGTTTCATGGTCCCCCCGAAGACGGCTGGCGCGTTCGAGTCTGCGAGACTACGAGTTTGTCATGACGTCCTCACGCCGCTTCCAACCCTCCACACGCAGCTCCAACAGAGCGCTCGAGATCGTCGCCGCCGCGCTGGCGCTGGCGCTGGTGCCACTAGCCTGTGCAAAGAGTACCGATACTGATGGCGACGGTGGCACCAGCATTGTCTGGACGACCGGTGGCGGCGGATCGACGACCGGCGGCTCGGGCGGCATCACCAGCACCGGCGGCACCGGGGGCTCCACCAGCACCGGCGGCACCGGGGGCTCCACCAGCACCAGCGGCACCGGGGGCTCCACCAGCACCAGCGGCACCGGGGGCGCTTCCAGCTCGAGCAGCAGCTCGTCCAGCAGCTCGGGTACTACGACCTACTCCCACACCATCGTCATCGACGGCGTCAACGACTTCACCCTGGCGGACGAGCAGCTCTCGACGTCGTCCAATGGCTTCGCGGGTTACATCGCGTGGGATAGTCAGAACCTCTACGTCGGCATGGACGGGACGGATTTCGCCACGCCGAGCCAGCCCACCAAGTGGGTGCTCGTCTATGTCTCCGGCTCTCCTGGCTTGACGGTCGGGCAGCCGTACAACACCCAGGAGCCGAACCTGCCATTCACGGCGGGCTACCACATTCGCTGGAAGCTGGACGCCAACGAAACCAACAACCCCTCGATGCGCATCGTCAGCGGCGGGGCGTGGACCGCAGGGTCCTTCACCGGCGACGCATCCTGGAGCACGGCTGGCTCCTACGTGGAGATCAGTATCCCATTGGCCGACATCGGCGGCGCCGGCCTGCGAAGCGTTCACGTCAACATGATCAACGAGCAGAGCATGGTCGAGTCGAGCTGGGCAGCGCTACCCGCCAGCTCGTTCACCAACGGCTACGACCCCGACTACGCCAAGTGCTACCAGTTCGACCTCGGCGGACAAGCGGTGCCGTCGTCCTACCCGCCAGCGTGCTGAAACGCAGCCGGCGCCGTGCTCGGCACTCTGTCGGCCTCACATCCCCCAACCGCCGCGAGCGGGTCCCCGTCGCGCGACCATCTCCGCGGTTGCTCACGGTGAGGCCTCCGTGCCGACCCGCAGGCGATCGAGGTAGCTCTGGTATGCCCACCAACGGTCCCGCCTCTTTCCCGTGATCTCGACCAGAACACCTGCCTCTTGTAGTGCCTTCACCGCGCGCCCTGCCGTTGGCTTGCTCGTATGGATCTGTCTCATGACGTAGCCGACCGACACGATGGGATGGCGGGGCAGCAGCTCGAATAGCCGAACCGCCGCAATCGATGTTCCCGCGTGCTCGAGGACCTGCGAGCGGTCCTCTGCAACGAGCCCGAACAGCTCACGTGCCGAAGATACAGCCTCGTCGGCGATGGTCGCGACGCCGTCGAGGAAGTAGTCGAGCCACCCCTCCCAGTCGCCATCGACGCGTACGGCGTTGAGTCGCTGGTAGTATTTATCCCGGTGCCTCTTGAAGAAGAGACTCAAGTACAGCAGTGGCTTGTTCAGCAGCTTCCAGTGCTCGAGCAAGAGCGTAACCAGGAGCCGTCCGATACGTCCATTGCCGTCCAGGTACGGATGGATGGTCTCGAACTGCACGTGAAGTAGGCCCGCGCGCACCAGCGGTGGCAGGTCGTCCTCGGCGTGGATGTACGTCTCGAAGGCCGACAGCACGTCGCCGAGAACATGCGGCGGCGGAGGCACGTAGGCGGCGTTGCCGGGGCGGGTGCCGCCGATCCAGTTTTGGGTGCGCCTCACTTCGCCGGGCTGCTTTGCGGCACCCCGTACGCCTTTCATGAGCCGGCGGTGGGTTTCGTTGAGCAGCCGCATCGACAGCGGCAGCCCCGTTGGTTCAGCGACCTGTCCTCGCGCGTAGGCGAGTGCATCGAGGTAGTTGCAGATCTCTTCGACATCGGCGTTGGCGGCGCCACCATCCTGTGCGGCCTCGAACGTCAACAGGTCGATGAGCGTCGCCTGCGTTCCTTCGATCTGGGAGGAAACGACCGCCTCCTTCCGGACGAAGGCATAGATGAACCAGTCGAGCGATGGGACCATCTCCCCAGCGAGCTCGAGGCGGTTCAGCGCCTGCTCGGCGGCGCGGAGCCTTTCAAGAACAGGCCCCTTGAGGACGAGTGGGACCGCCTAGTAACGAAGT
>JAUVCD010000612.1 GCA_030590865.1 Myxococcales bacterium
ATGTCCTCGAACAAGGGCCGGTCGTCCGGTCGCGTGTCGAAGAAGGCACGGGTCTCACTCATCGCCGCTTCGAGGTCGGCGTGAAACTCGTCCTTGGTCCGGATCTCGGCCATCAGGTCACCAGCGGCGGTCAGGGCCGCGGCCAGGGGGTGCAGCGGCGAATGCCAGGTTCATCCTCGCCAGTCTGCTCGTTGCGGCGAGGCAAGGTGGTGGTCGTCAAGCTCGGGTTGGGTGGTCCCTGATAGTGGTAGGGCTGGGTGACATCGTTGCCAACCTGCCCACCAAAACGCTCGCCGGCCGTGGGGGGGCGTCCGTTGGGAGTGCCCTGACCCTCGGGCCAATTGTCGGTGTCCGGCACCCGGTGGTGATTGCGGTGGTAGTGGCCCGCCACCTCGCGCCGGGCCTCGATGCGTTCCTGGTTGTGGCCGTCGTCCTGCAACGGTTCGGCGGCTCGTTGGATCTTCTCTGCACTCGGCTCGGTGCTCTGGGTGTTGGTGTCCCGCGAGCTCTGGGAGCTCTGGCCGGGGCTCGCCGGGCTGGCGCTGGACCCAGCATTCGAGCCGCCACCCCCTCCACCGCCGCCGCCCGACTGGTTCTGGGCCTTGGCCGGATCGCCGGAACTGGCGCTGGACCCAGACCCACTGCCGCCGCCGCCACCAGCACCGCCGGCGCCGCTGGCGTTCGAGGGAGCACCTACGGTGATGGCCTTGTTCATGAACCCCGGGCTGCCCGTGATGCCGGCCATGCCGAGCTCGATGAAAACCACCGGCGCGCCCATCACGAGGAAACAGGGGCCGCCGGTGTTCAGGCTCACGACTTCCTTGAGGGTGCCGGCCTCGTTTCCGTGGCACGCCTTGAAGCACGACCCGACGGTACAGATATCAGCGCCGTCGAACTTGGTACGCATCGGCGGATCAGTGACGCCCTCACCCACGCTCGCGACCACGGGATAGGGAATCGGGAGCGGGCTGGGGGCCGCCGGCGTGATGCACACACTCACCGCACAAGGCACCATTTGGTGGTTGGACTTCTTGGTGATGGTGTCCATGAAGACGGCGGTGACTTTGGCCATCGATACCTCAACTCCGAGAATTCAGAGTCCATAGTAGCCCCTTGTGCGACCGCCGCAAGCACGGGGACGGGTGGCGCTGGCAGCTGAACTGTCTCCGCGAGACCGGAGTCTCAGCCTGAAACGCCGGCAAGCCAGCGCCACTGGCTTGCCGCAAGAGGACAGTTCCGCGGACCTGGGCCTCGACACCGCCAGCGAAGTGGTTCAAGACTGGCACAGCATGAGCGCGGAAGCTCTCAGCACGCCTTTGCTCGATCCCGACTTCGTGCGGGAGCTCGAGGTTCTGAGACGGCGCATGGAGGTGCGCGCCCGTTCTGGCCTGAGTGGTGAGCACATCGCCAAGCGCCGGGGCGGTTCCGCCGAGTTCCACGAGCACCGCCCCTATGCGCCAGGGGACGACCTGCGGCGTATCGACTGGGCAGCCTATGCCCGGTCAGGCGAGCCGGTGGTGAAGGTATACCGGTCCGAGGAAGACGTGGTGGCCCGCCTCTTGTGCGACACCTCCGCATCTCTCGAGTTCGGCGATCCGCCAAAAATTGACGTAGCGCGCCAGCTCGCCGCTGCCATCGGCTACATGACCCTGGCCGACTCGGAGCGAGCCCAGCTGCTCGTCACCGCCGGCGGAGCCATCCAAGAGCACCGGCCATCCCGAGGCCGCACCGGGCTGCCAGCGCTGCTGCGGGTGCTGGACACCATCAAGACCGGCGGGTTCACCGATCTGAGCAAGGCCGTCGACACGGTGGTGCGCAAGTGCGCCCGGCCAGGCATGCTGGTCGTGCTGAGTGACTTCTTCGACTCCGGACCGGTGCTCAGCGCACTGAGTCGCGCTGCCCAGGCGGGCCACGACGTGGTCCTCATTCAGGTGCTCGCCCCTGAGGACGTCGATCCCGACTATGAGGGGGACTGGACGCTCGAAGACGCCGAGACCGGTGCTCTGGTCGAGCTGACCATGGACGCCGCCGCTCTCGAGGCCTACGTGCTGCGCTTCGCCGGGCTGTGCGAAGAGCTGCGGTGCTGGGCACGCCGGCATGGGGCCACCTACGTCCGAGCCCTCACCAGCGACGGACTCGAAGACACGGTGCGCCGGATTGTGTCCCGAGCCGTCGACTGACTGGACCCTGATGCGCAAACCGTTCTGAGACCAATCCCCCGTGAACCTGCCACTCGATCTGCTAGCCCCCAGAGCGCTTTGGCTGTTGGGCCTGCTGGCGCCACTGGTGCTGCTCTACATCTTGAAGGTGAAGCGGCAACGCCTGCGGATCGCCTCGACCTGGCTGTGGCAACAAGCACGACGGGATCTGATGGCCCGCTCGCCGTTCAAGCGCCTGGTGGTACAGCTTCCGCTCATCCTTCAGGCCCTGGCGCTGATCGCTCTGGCCCTGGCCGCCGCTCGCCCAGCGACCAAGGGCAAGGCCCTGACCGGTGACCACATCGCCATCATCGTCGACACCTCGGCCTCCATGTCGACCCAAGATCCAGCGAGCGGCAAGCTACGGATCGACCTGGCCAAGGAGGCTGCCGAAAAACTGATTGCCGGTCTACCACCAGGCAGCGACGCGATGATTCTGGACGCGGGCCGAGACACCCGCATCGCCCTGCCACCGGACCGGGACACCCGACGGATGGGTCGCGTCATTGACAAGCTGTCGGCCCGGGCGGTGGAAGGAGATCTCGGCGCCGCCGTCGCGCTGGCCGTTGGGCGGCTCAAACAGCTAGGCGGCAAGCGCCACATCGTAGTGCTCACCGACGGTAACCTGGCCCGCCCTGCGCCACTGACCAGCAGCGCCGTGCCGATCGAGATCATTCGGGTCGGCGAGCCTGTGCCCAACGCGGCCATCGTGCGGGTGGACGTCCGGGCCGGCGAGGACCCGGTGCTGAAGCGGGTCCAGGTGCAGGCCTTCCTGCTGGTAGCGAACTACGGGGATCGGCCCCGAGAGCTCTACGTCACCATGCGGCAGCACAACGCCTCGGACACGCTCGCCTCCCGGCGGGTGGTCGTAAAGTCAGGCGAGAAGCTACCGGTGGTGCTGACCTTCAACCCTGCCGAAGGAGACTACGGCACCGGACTCATCTTCGACATCTCGCCCCATGACGGGATGGCGGTGGACGATGTGGCCTATGGGCGGGTACCCGCCGGCCGCAAGCTCCCGGTGGTCCTCGCCTCGGCGGGCGAGCAGTCCCCTTGGCTGCGCCGGGCACTGGTGTCGGACGAGGAAGCCGAGGTCCGGGCCGGACCGCTCTCCGAGGTACTCGCCGCGGCCACCGTACCCCATAACGCTTTCGTGGTGATCGAAGGCGCGTGCCCCGCCGGTGCTCCTGGCGGCGACCTGCTCATCGTCGCCCCCCCGGCTGGCGATTGTCTCGGCGCACTGGTGGGCGCCACCGTCGAGCATCCGACCATTACCTCGTGGGAGCATGCTGACGTCCGCATGCGTTTTCTGACGCTCGACGGCGTGCACATCTCCAAAGCGCGGCTGCTCCGCCCGGAGAGCAAGAGACAAGCCCTCATCACCACGACCGAGGGCGTGATCGCCAGCGACATCTCCACCAGCGCGCGCTTCGCCACCCTGGTCAGCTTCGACGTCGGCGAGAGCAACTGGCCACTCAAGGCATCCTACGTGCTGTTTCTGCGTAATCTGATGGAACAGGCACGGCGCCACCGCTCCAGCGGCATCAGCGGGCCGGCGCTGGCAGGCGATCCGTTGCGCGTCACGGTGCCCTCGACGGTTGGGGAGGTGCAGATTGAAAGCCCCGGGGGCGACAAGGCCACCCTGACGGCCCGCAACGGCTTGGCCGTGGTGCCTGAGGTGCAGCGAGTCGGCCTCTACCAGGTGAGCTGGGAGAAGCCCCGACCAGGCTCGGTATGGATCCCAGTCAATCTCGTGTCTGCCGCCGAGAGCGACCTGACCAGCGAACCGGTCGAGACCGCGGGCCCTGAGGTGGCGGTGAAGGCTACCCACCAGGACATCGAGGCCCATCACGATTGGAGCTGGGTGCTCGCCATCACGGCCCTCGCCTTCATCACCTTCGACGTGTGGTATTTCACCCGGCGTCGGCGCAGCCTCGCGCTCGGTCGGGGGAGCAGACCGATGGCACCCCACCGGTCTGACACCCGCGCGGAGGGCGCAGCGTGATCCCGGCAGCAGTGGTGCCCTACCTGCCCCATGTGGCCCTCGGCGCAGGCCTGATCGTCCTGGCTCTGGTGGTGCGCTACGCCATCACTCGCGCCCACATCCACCGCCGGCCGGTCCTCTTTGCGGCCCTGGGTCTCGCCGCCCTCCCGGCCACCTACATGGGGCTGGTCTGGGCTCGAGTGCTGCCTGAAGCCTATCTGCGACTCGGGCGCCCTTGGCTTTCGCTGCTGGTGTTTCCAGTCATGGCGCTGGTGGCGATTCGCCTCGCCGGGCACACGCCCCGTTGGAGCGGACTGCGCAAACTGCTGGGCGATCTGTTGATCTCCATCGCGGTGCTCGCCTGTGGCCTCGCCGCCACCAGTCCCGAGCTTGGACGGCCGCTCGATCGCCTGACGGTGATCGTCATCATCGACCGCAGCCGCTCTATCGAGCTGGTGCCCAACGCCGAACAGCGAATCACCCGCGAGCTCAGCTTCGCCGAGCAAAGCATGGGGGAGCACGATCTGATCGGCTCGGTCGTCTTCGCTGCCTCGGCGGCCACCGAAGAGCCACCGCGGCCAAAGAGTGAGCTGAAAAGCGTCCAGCGAGTCGACATTGGCCGGGACGGCACGGACATCAGCATCGGCCTGAGGCGAGCCCTCGCCGAGGTCCCTGCCGACTCGGCCGCACGATTGGTACTGATGAGCGACGGCGTCCCCACACGAGGGGACGTGATGTCCGCCGCAGCGGCTGCGGTGGCCAGCGAGATCCCCGTCGACGTGGTGGCCCTCGAGCAACGTGAGGTCGCCGATGTGCGGGTGGTGTCCTTCCGCGTCACCCCCAGGGCCGCCGAGGGCGAGACCATCAACATGCGCCTGGTGGTCTCATCCCCCGAGGAGACGGAGATCGAAGTACGCATCAAACGGGACGGCAAGCTGGTGCGCCGCGCCAAGGCCACGGTGGCGGCCGGCGAAGATGTACTGCGCATCCGCGAGCCCGCACCCACCTCAGGACTGCATCGCTACGACGTCGAAATCAGCGCCCTGGACAAGCGCCTGGACGAGACGGCCGACGACAATCAGGGAAGCTCGTTCATTCGAGTACGGGGACCGGCCCGAGCCCTGGTGCTCGATGGCAACGCCGGACAGACCTCCTTTGTTGCCGGCGCCCTGCGAGATGCTGGCTTCCGAGTCGAGGAAGGCTCGACCAGCGGAGTGCCCACCGACATCGACGGGATGGCGGCCTACGACGTGATCGCCATGGGTGACATCCCGGCCCATGACCTGGCACCTCGCCAGATCGAGGCGCTGGCTAGCTATGTCCGTGATCTCGGCGGCGGCCTGGTCCTCACCGGCGGCGACCGCAGCATGGGCCCTGGCGGGTACTCCAAGACGCCGCTCGAAGCGGTCTCACCGGTCTCCTTCGACCTGAAACAGGAGCGTCGTCGCGCCAGCCTCGCCGAGGTGATCGCCATCGACATCTCGGGTTCCATGGGCGCCTCCGTCGGCGGTCATACCAAGCTCGAGCTGGCCAACGAGGCAGCGGCACGGTCGGCCAATCTACTGGGCGGGGGCGACCATTTGGGGGTCGAGCACGTCGACACCGCCGTCAATTGGAGCGTGCCCCTCG
>JAUVCD010000956.1 GCA_030590865.1 Myxococcales bacterium
GCACTGCCCGTCAAGGGCCACCTGCGCCCTCCAGCGCCCACGACCGCCCATCGGCGCGCCCCGCCCCACTGACCGGCTTGTCCGTGCCCGGAGCGGTCGCAGATCGGCCGTTTGTCCGCACTGTCTCGCAGCGACCTCCCCTCCATTTTCGCATATCAAGCGATTATGGCAATTCCGCCGGACGCGACATAGGGCGTTTATACGGCCTATATTCGCACCCGACGCAGTTTTCGAAGTCGATGGTGAGCCGGTCGCTGGGCAGCTGCAGCACGCTGGTGATCCCGTTGTCTGGGCAAGGGACCAAGGGCGTGCCCGGAGCCAGCCCTCCCGGTGCCTCGGGCTGGGCCGTGTCAGCAGGCTCCGCTGGCTCCTTCGCGGTTTCGTCGGGCACCGAGCGCAACCACAGGCCAGCGGCGGCCACTCCGCCAGCTAGGAGAAGCGCCAGCCCGAATAGCACGCGGCGCCGGGAGGCAGCCCCCGGCATCGCTGGGCGGGCGGGCTGGGCGCGGGCGTCGAGCTGCTTCGCGGCGACTCCGGCAGCCGCATGGCTCAGGGTAGCGGCAAACTCCTCGATGCTCACGAAGCGCTTCTTCGGCTCCTTGGAGAGCGCCCGGGCCAGCACCTCGTCGAGCTGGCGGGTCAGCTGCGGCGCCAGCGCGCTCGCGTTCCGCGGTGGCGTGGACGCCATCGCCAGCAACGGTGAGGCGAGGTCCTCGATGGCCCACGGCAACGCGCCCGTCAGCAGCTCGAAGGCCGTCACTGCGAGAGCGAACTGATCCGCTGCCGGCCCGGCCGCAGCGCCGCTCCATTGCTCTGGTGCGAGATAGGCCGGCGTACCGACGATGGCACCATCCGCCGTGAGGGGCGTGCCCCCCTTTCCCGAAGCGTCCGCGGTGTCCAGCAGCTCGTCGGTCAGGGCTTTGGCGATGCCGAAGTCGATGAGCTTCGTCTTGCCGTCCTCGGTCACCATGATGTTGTCGGGTTTTACGTCCCGGTGCACCAAGCCGACGCGATGAGCAGCCTGCAACGTGTCCGCAACGTCGGCGATGATGGCGGTCGCCCGTTGAGGCTCGAGCCGGTTGAGCCGCACCAGCTCGCGCAAGCTCTTGCCCCTGACGAGCTCCATGACGACGACGATGAGATCGCTCTCCGAGTCCTCCACGAAGTCGAAAACCCTCACGATGGCTGAATGCTCGAGGGCGGCGAGCGCCTTGGCTTCACGTTCGAGTCGTAGCCGTGCGCGCAAGCTCGTGCGGGTCAAGGTCTTGATGGCGACGTGCCGTCCGAGCTTCTCGTCCCGGGCGCGATAGACCGCTCCCATGCCACCTCGGCCCAGCGCCGCCACGATGGTGTAGCGCCCGAAGAGCGTCACTCCAGGAGAGAAACCACCGTCACCCCCAAGTTCGCCGTCAGACTCCGCTCTGAGCGTGCCGTCGTCGGCCATCGTGGCACCACGATCGCACTGCCTCTGCGCCGTGTCGAGCCCCCTGTGGTGGCTACTTGACTCATCCGTTGCCTCATGCAGCCCATCGGTACTCGTGGTGGAGCCCACCGAGGACGGGCACGGCGATGTAGGGTCGTGTTGTTGATGGCGTGTGCGTACCGGTCGAGCGGGAGTAGGCCAACGGTCCACCCTAGTTCCATTCCAGAATGCCCGCCCCCCAAGGGTCCAGTCCCAGCGGCAGTTCGTCCCAGAGCTGTCCCGCAGCGATGGCGGCGATGGCGCCCCCGAATTGCGCATAAGGAGCGAGCGGTCAACTCAACGCCCGGGCTATCCTCCCAGCCCAGCCACACCGCCCACCGCTTCGAATCCGGTCAATTAGATAGGTCTATGCAGTGGCATGTAAGCAACGGTCCCACCCCACCCTTGCCGTGCTACTTACCCTATGCCCCATCGAATTGGTTATTCTCGCCAGCCGATGTTGATCGGCCGGCCGTGATTTTCGTGGGCCGCTACGCTTAGCCGTTGCCCTTGCAGCTGCCGCCCTTGCGAGCGGGGACGGCTCTGATGAACCGCCCCCGAGGTTTTCGGCGTAGCGCCTACTTGCAGGTCTTGCTACCGGGCTTGCCGACACAGGTGCCAGAGCAGCACTCGCTACCCGTGGTGCACGAGTCGCCCTTTAGCCCGGTGCACGCGAGCACCGTGAACGTGCTCGTTGCCGACGCGATCGGGTCATCACTGCTGTCAAGTTCGGCGAAGGTCACCGTTCTCGGTCCGGGCTGCGCGTTGGCGGCGATGGTGAACGTCGAGCTCAGTTCGGTTGTGTTGTACCAGAAGTTCTCCGTGAGCGTGACGCCGGTGCCGTCGATGGTGATATTAGCCGGCAACCTGAAATCGTGGCCGAGGATGTCGACCGTGAACGACTGCCCCGGCGCGCCTGAGGACGGGTCCATGCTGTCGATGGCCGGGGGCCCTTCAACAACACATGCGTCAACGGCGGGAAGGCACGTGGGTGTTTCGCCCACCATGGCGCAGCGATTCCAGGTACACGGGTCCTGGTCGCTGCAGTCTGTGATTGCGCAGCCGCTCTTCAGGTACGTATGGGCAGCGGCGGCTTTGATGATGCCGTGGCCAAAGCTGTCGTCGATGGCGTTGGCGCCCAGCGGAGAAATCGCCGCGTCGCGGAGCGCCGTGCGCAGCTGCTGGCTGGTGATGGTGAGGTTGTTCTGCCAGAGCAGTGCGGCAACGCCGGAGACGTGCGGCGTAGCCATCGAGGTCCCACCGTAGGCGGTGTAGGCCTGCGGGTCC
>JAUVCD010000923.1 GCA_030590865.1 Myxococcales bacterium
CCGTCGAGCGGTGTGACCGGGCCACCTTGCGCGGCAACGGTGGATCCTTGATGACTCATACGGGTGACCGACGAAGCAAAACTGCGCGCAAAGCTCCGCGCTATCGAGGCGCTCTATGCCGGCGCCACCACTCCAGGCGAGCGTGACGCCGCCGGTCGCGCCCGGGAGCGCATCGCGGCGCGACTCTCCGAGCTGCGCCCGTTGGACGAAGCCGCCTGCGGCGGCAGTTTGACGTGGCTGCCTCGTCATAGTCGCGGAGCCCCCACCGGCGCTCGGCGACACAACGCATCGTAGCGTTAGCGGGCGACCCGCAGCGGTCGGTGCTCGTATGTCGGACTGAGTGGGGCCATCCTCGGCTTCCTTAACACGGCGCATCCGGATCATCCGGACGCCCAAACCAAGGAGGCCCCGATGACTACTCTACATCAACGCATGCGAGAAGATCTCGAGCTCAAGAACTATGCCCCTGCGACGACCTCGCAGTACCTACGCTGCGCAGAACGATTCCTCGACCAGTTGCGAACCCCACCGTGGAAAGTACGTGCCGACCACGTGCGCAGATACGCGCTCAAGATCGCCCGCGACAGGTCGCCGGCCACTGTCAAGATGCACGTCGCCGCGATCCGTTTCCTCTACAAGGTGACGTTGCAAAAGCCCAAGGTCGTCGAGTCCTTGCACTTCCCGAAAGTGCCCCAGCGGCTGCCTGACATCCTTGCCGCCGAGGAGGTGCATCGGTTGCTGGAAGCCGTCCGCGAGCCCAAGTACCGCGCCGTTTTGATGACCGCCTATGGCGCTGGGATGCGCGTGAGCGAGGCCTGTGCTGTTCTGACGACCGACATCGATGCTCAGCGCGGCGTTATCCACATCCGTCAGGGCAAACGCAACAAGGACCGATTCGTGATGCTCAGCTCCGTCTTGCTTATGGCGCTGCGCGAATACTGGAAGCTCTATCGGCCAGTGCCACCCGTGCTCTTCCCCGGCGATAGGGCGGGTACATTCATCAGCGCCGCCACAGTGAGACAGGCGATGCGCCGAGCTCGGCAGAAGGCAGGCATCACCAAGCGGGTGACGCCCCATTCCCTACGTCACGCCTTTGCCACCCACCTGCTCGAAGATGGCACCGACATTCGGACCATCCAGGTGCTCCTCGGTCACGGCTCTATCCGATCGACCGCTCGCTACACCCAGGTGAGCGCCAGGCACATCGCCAAGACCAAGAGCCCACTCGACCGCCTGCACCAAGGAGGCACGCCCAACAGGTAGGCCGACGTGCTCTGCCATAGCGGCGCCCCGGCCTCATCCCGGCCGGGGCGCCCCCTGATCGAGGTCGCCGACGTCTTCCGCGCGCATGGGGAGACGTATCGCCGGAGCCGCGCTCTGTCCGGTGATCAGCTCAAAGTCATGCGCGCCATCGAGCTCTGCCGAACAGAAGCCCTCGGCGGACATCTCGACGTCTGCCTCGAGTGCGCCCTCGAGCGACCCGCCTACAACTCCTGCCGCAACCGCCATTGCCCCAAGTGCCAGAGCCTCACGCAGGCCCGCTGGGTCGAACGGCGTATCGAGCACGTCCTCGCGACCGACTACTTTCACGTCGTCTTCACGATGCCGGCGGAGCTGCGCCCGCTCGTCCGCGCCAATCGCAAGCTGCTCTTCGGTCTGCTTTTTGCCTCGGCCCCACGCACGCTGCTCAACCTCGGTGACGACCCCAAGCGCCTCGGTGCTCGCCTCGGCATCACCGCCGTCCTGCACACCTGGACGCGAAAGCTGGCCTTCCATCCCCATCTCCACTGCATCGTCACCGGCGGTGGTCTCGCGCCCACCGGCGAGACCTGGATCCCCTGCAGACGGCGCTTCATCTTCCCGAGCCGCGTCATGGGAGATCTCTTTCGCGGCAAATTTCTCGACGGCTTGCGTCGACTGCGCCGCGAGGGTGTGCTGCGTTACACCGCAACCGCTGCCCCCCTTGCTGACGACGACGCCTTCAACCAACTCATCGGCCGGCTCTACCGTACCTCTTGGATGGTGTACGCCAAGCGCCCGTTTGCGGGACCCGAGCACATTTTTCGCTATCTCGGCCGTTACACCCACCGCGTTGGTATCTCCAACCAACGTATCCAAGCATTCAACGACAAGGGCGTTCGATTCGCGACCAAAGACGGAAACTCCGTTACCGTCGCTCCGCTCGAATTCATCCGCCGCTTCCTCGACCATGTGCTGCCTACGGGGTTTACCAAGATCCGGCACTTCGGCCTGCACGCCGCAGGCAACGTCAAAACCAAACTCGCGCAAGCAAAGAAGATCCTGGCCGCTCTCGCTGCCGAGACAAGTGAACACGACGCCGAATCTCTCCCGGCGGACGGTGGCGATGGCTCCACCGACAGCGCCACAGCCAGCTCATGGCAGGATCTGCTCCTGCGCCTCACTGGGATTGACCCACGACTTTGCCCCAAATGCGGCTTCACCCTTACCCGTCGACCGCTGCCGCCACCGACGCCGAATTATCTGGACAGCTCGTGATGACCAGCACGCCCGTCGCCACTTCTCTCGCTTTACCCGGCCAATGCTCTTGTCGTCCCAGGAGTCTCGGGACCAGTGTTGCCTGCGGCGGTCACCAACAGTCCAAACTCAACGACGACCAGCTGCGCATCGTTCCCACCGCCCCTCTTTCCGCCCGATTGCTCTCCTTGTCTGACACTACTCGCACCACCCGAGACGTCTACGCACTACGACACGTCGGCTGACCTCGGCGAATTCCCCATAGCGGAGCTTCGACGGCGGCTTCGTTCAACTCGACGTTTACACGACCGGCGCGACCAAGCCTGTGTACGCTCGCCCCCACTGCTGCGCGCCGGCCCTGCAAACGCCTATTAGTTTGTGTCATCTGTGCAGAGTCGCACTCGACCGGCGCAAGCTCGTCATCCAAGGACAGGCTCACCACGACCTTCTTTGGAAACGAACGGGCAAACATTTCAAAC
>JAUVCD010000505.1 GCA_030590865.1 Myxococcales bacterium
GTGGATTTGTGGAAATGCGCCTGCGGCGCCCTACCACAAGACGACAACCACGGCGGCGACGACGGTCATATTTTGTCGTGCCGAACCGGGCCCCCTCGGCGCTTCCGCATAATCGCCTCACCTCCGTCGATCACACCGTAACTGCGCCAGGAGATTGGCTGGGGGTCAGAGCTTCAAGAAACAAAAAACGCCGCCGCCGCCGTCGTCGTGGCTGTGGTCTTGTGGTGAGCCGTCTTGCGGCTCTCCACAAATCCCCAGCCCAGGCCGCCACAGCCCAGGCCGCCACAGCCCAGGCCGCTACTGGAGCACGCCGACCCTGCGCTCCGCGTTCATTTCGGGTGGAGGAGCCGCCGAGGATGGAGCCGCTGAGGCTCGATACCCACACTGGCTCGCTGGGCTAGCTCGCAGGGCTAACTCACTCGGCCGCGAGCGGTGAGGCGACCGCATCGTCGTCAGGCGCGTGCCTTCCCACGCTGACCTTGGCGGCCCGGAGCACCCTGTCTCCGAAACGATAGCCCGCCTGCCACTCAGCTTGCACCACGCCATCTTGGCTCGCCGTTTCGGCCGCCACCACCGCCACCGCTTCGTGCAATGACGGATCGAAGGCTTGGCCGACACTCTCGGAGCGTTCGAGCCCGTAGCCGAGTAACACCTGCTCGAGCTGACCGCGCACAAGCTTCACGCCCTCGTGCAGCGCCCCTTCCTTGGCCTCGACCTCGAGAGACCGATCGAGATTGTCGAGGACCGGCAACAGATCGGCGATCAAAGCCTGCCGCGTCTCGTCCTCGACTCGTTGAGCGTCTCGCTCGACCCGCTTCTTGGCCTCGGTCAACTCGCGCAGCGCATCGTGAAGCTGCTGCCGATCCGCCGCCTCAGCCTTGGGGGGCTCGGATGATGGGACCACCACGTCGCTCGATCCCGACGACGGTAGGGCCGCCTCGACCTCCCGCGGCAGCTCGTCAGCGCTATGGGTCTCAACCGGAACGACGACCTCTGACCGCGTCTCTTCCTCGTCTGGGCGCCAAGGAGCAGCCAAGGGCTCAGGGTCGACGATCGGCCGGCGCTGCCACGGTGTGCCGCGAGGTGCAGGACCAGCGTCCACGGCAGGCCAGCGGCGGCGAACCGGCGGGTCGAACCACGACCGGTGCCGTGCGAATGGGTCGCGCAGCGTCATGGTACTAACGTAAGTCCGAATCGAGGCTACGCAACTTGACGCTCTGGCTGGTGCGCAGGCTAAGCTGAGCGCCGGCCCTTCGCTGGCCTTGGGACTGGAGCGACATCACAAGCCCCACCAAGCAGCTCCGAGAGACACCGCCCATGGCACGAGATATCAAGCTCGACGACGCCCCTCGCGAGGTGCCTTTCCGCGCTCAGCTGGCCGTGCTCTTCGGAGGCGTCACCCAACAGATTGGCTGGGGCTTCGTGCTCTTTGGTCTGTTGTTCGGGTGGATTTTCGGGCTCAACTCAGAGGCGCTCACCCTCATCGAGTTCCGCGGCGAGCTAGGCCTGACCGACGGCGACGTCGCTGCGGTTTACGAGACCGCGGCCTCGGAGAACAAGCGCAGCATCTACGGGGTCCGCTATCGGTACCAGGTCGGCGAGGCGAACCATGTTGGGGTCTCCTTTGGGCTCTCGAACAACTTCACCCCTGGGCAGGTCGTCAAGGTCCAATATTTGGTCAACCGACCTGACCGGTCACGCATCGAAGGGATGCGGGTCAGACGGTTCGGGGCCTTCGCTATTTTTCCGATGCTCTTTCCGCTGGTGGGGTTGGGGCTGGCCATCCGGGGGTTGTTCGGGGGCCTCCTAGTGCGGCGCCTACTGAAAATCGGCCGACTTGCCTTTGGCAGACTGGTGCACAAGGCGGCGACCAACACGCGGGTCAACAAGCAGACCGTGTACAAGCTGACCTTCGAGTTCTCGGTCCCCAAAGGGGCGAAGCTGTTTGGCTATCGAGAAGCCGCCGAGCAAGGCGCGGATGTCTACCAGGTCCACCACAAGACCCACCAGACCATCGAGCTCGAAGACGAGCCGGAAGAGCCACTGCTGTTCGATCCAGACAACCCCCACCGGGCCTACCCCATCGATGGATTGCCAGGACAGGTGACGGTGAGCGCCGCTGGGCACATCGAGGCACCGCCAGGCCTCCTCAAAGGCCTAATCTTACCTGCCCTGAGCATGCTGGGCCTGGCCGCCTTTGTCATCGCCTTGTGGTTCAGCGTCTGAGCGGCGCAGCTGCGGCGCTCGCTCGGAACGCTTAGAAGGGGCCGCCCTGCCCTTCCGCTCAGGGTTTGCCCAGCTCACCCACCAAGCCCGCAACCTGAGGGCGAGGCCAGCTGGCGAGCATCCGGCGCAGCTCGGTGCGGCGCTCCGAGGCGGCGCTTGCCTTGGAGGGCGCCCCGTTTTGCACCGTGTTCTCGTAGAAATCTGTCGTCCCGAGCACCGCCTCACTGAGCGACGCATCGCCAGCGAAATCGAGGGGCAAGACCTGATCGACGCAGCTCAGATCCAGCGCTCCGCTCGGATCCAACATGAAGGCCAGAAACAAGTTGTGAGCACAATGGTCGTCCCAATCCGACGTCAGGGGCGTAGCGCTGGACACGTTGTGGGGTGCCTGGTCGAACACCACGAAGTATTGATTCGGTGCGGTGAAGCGACTCTGCAGCTTCTGGGCCTGATAGATCGTGGTGGCTGGATCGAGAGCGCCTTGCAGCATCAGCATCGGCGTCTCGGTCTGAGCCCACTGGTCGTCGTATTGTGGATCCGAGTAGGCCGGCCAATCGTAGGACAGCGCGAGCTTGCCGGCGCCCAGGTTCTTGGCCACATAGGCCGAGCTCATGAGGTCAGCGAAGTACTGCTCCAAGTCGACGCCTTCGAAGTCCGGATGGTCCCACATTTCCGAGAAGGTGATGTGGTGCTGAAGCAATAACGAGTAGGACGCGATGTCCCAGACGCCGCCGCTTCCGAAGAAGAAATTCCAGGTGCTGACGATGGCGTCCCGATCCGCTGGGTCGCAGCGCTCGAGGCGATACACCAAGGCGGGGGCCATCGCGTTCGCCGGTCCATAATAGAGCACGTAGGCCAGCAAGAGGCTGAAGGTGCGACGATTCAGGCCGAGGCTAGCGCAATGGCCCTCACCGAAAGAATCGAGTGCCGCGCCCAACCGCTGCCACGGATCGGGGCCGAGCTTGGCGCTACAAATGCTGTCGCTTCCGCAGAGGTCAAAGAAGTCCTCGGCGACCCGATTGCCGTCTTCGTCATAGGGGATGAAGGTCGCGTCGGCAGGCGCGATCCCCTCGATGACCACGCCGTCGGCTTGGGCGGGCGCGACTTGGAGATAGCGGTGAGCCCAATAGGTCCCGTAAGAGCCGCCCCACACGATGATCCGCTTGTCTGGCTGGCGGGTGGCCTCGATGTAAGCCGCCAAGTCGATGGCGGAGAAGGTCGTCGAAATAGCCGCCAGGTCAGCGCCCCACTGCTCCTGCAGCGACACTAGGCACTGGGGCATCTCGCTGGAGGTGATCGATGATCCGCTCGGGCTGGTCGCCGCCTCTTGATCTGGGCAGCTGAGCCGACCAGAGTAGCCAGTCCCGCGGTGATCGAGGGTGTAGATATCCGCCGCGGGATAGTCGGCTTGCAGTCGTTCCATCCGGGCCGGGAAGCCGACGGTCCCCGAAGCGCCTGGACCGCCGTGGAGCAGCCACAGCTGGGTCTCGCTCTGGCCCCCAGCAAGCAAGCGCTTGGCGCGCACGTCGAAGGTTCCCGCCGTCGGGTCGTCCCAATGGGTGGGCATGGCGCTAGTGGCGCACTCGGCCAAGCCATCATCAGCTCCATCGTGGAGCGAGCAAGGCTCCCAAGTCACCTCGATACTGCCAAGCGGATCACCGCCACCGCCGCCGCCACCAGCACCGCCACCGCCTGCGTCGCTGCCGCCAGGGGCGTCGATCGGGGTGATCTGCTCGTCAGAGCTGCAGGCCAAGCTGCCGGCCAGCAGAGCAATGAGGAGCCAGCCGGGATGGGTAACGCCGAAACAGACGATGGTGGATCTTGCCATTTTGCTCCTGCACCACAGATGTCTCCAAGCCAAGGGACACGCAGGATTCGTGCCTGGATGGCTGACCCCGATTCCCGGCGTTTAGCCAAGCCCCCCAAGCAACCGCAACCGCAAGTGTGCGATCAGGCACCGAAACCGTGCGATCTTTGTCGTTAGGCACTAGCGACCCAGCTGGCCACGTAGCGCCAACCTTCGGGCGCCGTACCGACTCCAGTCGCTCGATCACCCCAACCACCAGCCAGCCCTAGCGCCTGGGCCGAGCGCTCGAAGTGGCACATGGCGATCCCCATGTCGATGCGCTGCAAGTCCACCCCGAAGCGTCGCCGGTAGCCTGGGCTGCGCAGCAGATAGAGGTGGAAGTCATCGCCTGCACGGACCACGCGCCAGGGCTGTTTGTTGGATGCCGAAGGTCCCAAGCGCACCATGTCCAGCACCTTGTCGAAAGGGGCCGCGGCTGCTGGGCTCAGAGGTTGCTGCGCCTCGTCGAAGAACAGCTCGGACCAGGGCTTGCGCTTCTTGGACCCGGCAGCCCAGCGAAACACCCGGTCCACCGCCGTGCGCCGTCGTCGCGGGTAACCGACCGGGCTCACAGCCGGGACCACTTCATCCTCACCAGCGCCGAGCGCTCGACCGAAGCTCTCACGTTTGAACGTGCCACCGAGCCAGCAAGTCCCCAGCCCCAGCTCGGTGGCCCCCAGCACGGCCCACTGAAAGACGTAGCCGAAGTCCTCGAGCCCATGGGCGGTCTCGCCGACCACCCCGGCCATGAACAGCGGTGCTCCCTTGACCACTCCATAAGTGCCCAGCTTGGCCGTCTTGCGTTGGGCCGCGGAGGCTTCGATCAAGGCAAGGCGCACCGAGCTTCCGAAGGGTCCGGCAGGCGGCGAGTCAATAGTCGACTCCAGCTCCGCCCGGACCGCACCGGTGACCGGGCGATCCGCATAGCTGCGCCACGACACTCGGCGTTCGATGACATGGATGATTTTTGGGTCTGAGGCGATCGCGTTCACGCTGGGCTCCTCGGCTGGGCTCCTCGGCAGGGCTTCTGGGCTGGGCCGGCCCGCGCCGGTGCCTAGGATTGGCACCTAGGACCAGCGGACTGGTGCCATGGGTGCTACACCTCTCGCTGCACCCGCGCAAAGGAGCCCGTGATCATGAGTGCCCCTCCGACTGTTCCCAAAGATGCGCCCGAGGCATACCGCACCTTCTTCGACACCTACCCCGACGTGGCGCGGGCCTATCAGGAGCTAGGCAAGAGCCTGCGAGCGGCTGGACCACTCAGCGAGCGGGAAGTGGGTCTGGTCAAGCTCGCCATCGCCATCGGCGCGCGGATGGAAGGGGCGGCTCATTCTCACACCCGGCGTGGCCTGGCTGCAGGCATCGACAAAAAGGCCCTCGAGCAGGTCGCCATCCTGGCCGCCTCGACCGTCGGCTTCCCCAACATGATGGCGGCGTTCCGCTGGGTTCGGGACGTCATCGAAGACCACTGAGCGCCACGGCGTGGACACCCCCACGGTCCTGGTCATCGCCGTTGGCTTGGCGATGGATGCCTTCGCGGTATCGGTGACCTATGGCCTGTCGTTCCGCCATCGTCGCCATGGCGATGCGTTCAAGATCGCCGCTGCTTTCGGCCTATTCCAAGCGGGCATGCCGGTGCTGGGCTGGCTGGCCGGCTTGACCTTTCGTCATTGGTTCGAGGCCTACGATCATTGGGTTGCGCTGGGCCTCTTGTGCTTCATCGGCGGCAAGATGATCTACGACGGCTGGCGCAGTAATCCGTCCGAAGAGCCAGCAGCCCTCTCCCACGCTCCTGGGACCTTGTTGCTCCTGGCCCTGGCCACCAGCATCGACGCCGTGGCGGTCGGCTTGGCGCTGTCGGTGCTGCAAGTGTCCATCGGTGAGCCGGTCCTCGTCATTGGCGTGGTGACCTTCGTGCTCTCCTACGCCGGCATCGTGCTGGGCCACGAGCTCACCGCCTGGCTGCGACGCCACGGACGGCGCGCCATACAAACGGCCGGGGGCCTCATCCTCATCGGCATCGGAGTACGGATTGCGTATAGCCACATCGTGACCGGCGGCGGGATCTGATCGCTCCGCCTCGCCGATGGCAGCCACCGAGTGACCAGCCCCATCCCCCAGGACGGCTAGCTACAGGGGTGCGCCAATAGGCGGGGCACCCACGGGCGGGCTCGCTCGAGCTGTCCGGCCAGGCGAAAGAGCGTGGCTTCGCCGCCAAAGGCGGCCATGAATTGCACACCAATAGGCAAACCGGTGGCGTTCCAATGCAAAGGAACGGACATCCCCGGCAGCCCGGCAGAATTGCAAATGGGCGTGTAGCCGCCATAAGCGAAGAGCCGGTCCTCCAATTGGTCGTCAGGCACCGGGTCGAGTGCGCCGGTGATCAATGGCGGTTCGCCTAGCACGGGCGTCAGCAAGCAATCGTATTGCCCGAAAAAGCGGGCCATTTGGAAGCTGGCCTTCTGCAGATCCGCAGCCGCCACCATGGCCTGGCCATGGCGGATCCTGTCGCCGATGGCTGCGAAGACGTGAGTGCGCCGCTCGAAAGGTGACCGCAGGCTGCCGGCGAACCAACGCGTCGCTGCCGCCAAGGTGAGCCGCTCCCCCAAAGCTCGCTCCACCAGCGCAACCAGCCGCTCCTGCTCCTTGGCCTGCTGCAGGATGTACACGAACATCGAC
Organism: Myxococcales bacterium; assembly: GCA_030590865.1. GTDB lineage: Bacteria > Myxococcota_A > Polyangia > Polyangiales > Polyangiaceae > JAPYTK01. Next base: position 6,752 of record JAUVCD010000505.1, read on the forward strand.
GTAGCCATGCTCGACCAGGTCACGGCAAAGGCCTTGTTGAATTGCTCGCCATCGATGGCGGGACGGGCCTGCTCCACCTGGTGGCCGAGATCTTCACAGAGCCGAGCGGCGTCCTCCACCGCCGCCACACAATCTGGATGAGCCGTTGTGCCGACCAAGTCGGCGGTGGTGAACCCGATGGTGAGAGGCTCGGGATCGCGCTCCACCTCGCCGAGGTAGGGCCTGGTCGGCGGTGGTGCCCACCAGCGATCGCCAGGCAAGGGCCCCTGAGTCACGTCCAGCATGGCCGCGCTGTCGCGCACCGAACGGGTCAAGCAGTGCTCGACCACCACGCCGTCGGCGTTGCCTTCAGCGGTCCCAGGATTGCGCCCGCGACTGGGTTTCAGCCCGAACAGACCGCAGCACGATGCGGGAATGCGGATCGATCC
>JAUVCD010000887.1 GCA_030590865.1 Myxococcales bacterium
TGCCCCGATGGCGAGACCAGTTCCGAGCAGGATGGAGAAGAGAGCCCCCCGCATCCCCGGCGAGCCGCTGCGCCCAGCGTGCTCGTCCAGCGTCTCACAGATCGAACGCAGCTTGGCCCTGATGTTGTGTTCTGACACGGCGACCTCCGAATGGAGGATTGTACCACGAGGGCTGACGCCACCAAACATGTCCACGGCGGACGACGCCAGTGGGCCACTCAGCGGGGGTTGAGACCGGTACACACCGGCGGGCGCTGCGACCCTGGTGGGACGGGGCGAATCGAGGCGGCCCACTGGTCGAGCGCCTGGGCCCCGCGGGGGCTCGTCGCGAAACGGACGATCACCAGCGAGCCGCTGCGCTCACACCGAGGGATCAGGTCGATGGTGAGCTCCGCGTCCCCGCCCCCGCTCTTGCCGTAGACCCACTGACGTCCGGCGCCGAGCGGCGTGTCGATGGCGCGCACCTGACGCCCGCCCAGCACCAGCCCCTCACGGCTTTGGGCGTCTAGTCGCAATCGGTCGACGACGCGGCGATTGTGCCGTGTCGTGGCGACCCGGTCGTGAACGAACATCCAGCCAATATTGAGACCATCCTCCACGACCAGCTCATTGGGCGTGGCATTGCTCGACTCGTGGTTCGGAACGCTGGCGTGCCAGCCAGCCGGAATAGTGGCCATCACGCCCAACCAGGTGCTGCGATAGGTCTGCTGTTCGATCACGCCAGGGCGCCGCGCCACCACCACCGGCAGCGGCGGTATCGTGAAGTCGCCGAGGGGTTGGAGCTTCGGTCGCCGCACCGGACGACTCAGCATGCGCTGCACGGCGGGGCGCAGAAGCCGCTGGTCGAGGCCCCTGGCCAACGCCACCTCGCGACCGCGCTGCAGCGCCAGGTGCTGAGTGCCCAAGCGGTCATGGCCCTCGGACTCGTCGGTCCAACAGCCTGGGCGCCTGGCGAGCGCTTGAAGGAACTGTCGGGCATCACCGATCGTATCCCAGCTGGTGCGCCACAACAGAGCGCGCGAGCCGTCTTCTGCCTCAGCCAGCGTGAAACCGTCCCCGCCCCACCCAGCGGCCACCCCCGCCGCTTTGGCGAGCGGCATGCAGCGCTCGGCCATCGCTCGAATCAGCAACTCGCCGCGCCTACCGGTGGCCACGGTGCGATGGCCCTGAGGCGGCGCCGGTGGTGGCATCGCCACCGGCTGCTCGCCGGCCAGATATTTGCTGGGATGCAAAACCTGCTCGGTGGTGGTTGGCGGACGCTCGAAGGCCCGGTTGAGCAGTTTCATGCCCCCGGCACGGACCAGCGCCGCTACGAATTCCGCGCCATCCCAATACTCGAACGCCAGCCGCGCACGCACCGCGGACGGAAGGGCGGCGAGCTGGCGATCACTGGCCTGGCGCAGCCCGAGCCCGGTGCGACTCCCCAGCATGTGCAACAGCCGACGTCGGGAGAAGCCGTCCAGACCGGCGACATAGAGCAAGCTGACCAGCCGCGCATCCCCTTCGATCAGCGCACGGTTAGCGAGCCACTCGTCGTCGCTGTCACCGGCTGGCTCCAGCGAGCCGAAATGGTCGTGCTGGAGCGCGTGCGTTAGCTCGTGGATCACCGTGCTGCGCCACTGAGCTTCGTTGTCCCGATCCGCAGGCGATCGCCGGCGCACATAGATCCGCCTGGTGTTGGGGTCGAACAAGCCACCGATCTCGTCAGACAGCAGGGGCGCCAGCGCGGCATCCTCGAGGCTTTCAGAGGGCCCAGCGGTATTGAAAGCAAGCATCGCGCGAGCATCGCCCACAAACACCGAGCGGCCCTTGGGTGATGCCAGCATGCGGGCGATGCGCACCTGCAGCTGCTCGTCGTCGACCTCCTCGACAGCGACCGCCTGCTCGAGGGTCAGGCCGCGCAGCTTGGTCAGACACCTCACCAGCTCCGCAACGGTCACCGGCTCTAGATCTCGGGCGTTGCCGGCCGCCAAGGGAGCCAGAACGCCCTCACGCAAGCCGGTGTGCGGCGCGCCGGGACCGGTTGCAGCCCCACAGGCCACCAGCCCGAACGCCACCCACACCAAAGCGATCCGCACGCGCCTGGCACCAACCATGCTCAACCTCCCCCGCCAAGAAGGCAGGAGCAGATGAGAAGCACCATTCGTGCCGCCGGGGCAGCGACCTACCTTCGCGGGGTTGGGTGCCCTTCGCTAGGGATCGTGAACTACAGTTCTCAGCAGCTAGGCGACGGGGATTCACACCAGGGCATCCCGTCACCTCTGCCAGCGGGTCACTGAGGGATATTGACCTCGACGCCGCCGACCTTGACCTTGTCCTTGGTCACCTCGGCGTTGCCCGACTTGACCTTGGTGTTCGTCACCTCGGTGTCGCCAGTCTTGAGCTTGTTCTCGCTCGCCTCGACGTCGCCAACCTTGACCTTCTTGTTGGTCACCGTGTTGTCCCCAGCCTTGACCTTGCCGTCCCCTTGCACCTCAACGCCATCGGACGCCACCTTGGCCGAGCTCTTGGCGCTGGCCGTGTCATCCTTCTTGGCATCGGTCTCGTCGGCTTTGTCATCCTTGGAGCAGGCGGTCAGCGCCAGGCCCAGAGCTACACACAGAGCTACGGTCTTATTCATGATGGCTTCCTAAGATCAGGTTGTCCCCAGAGACTGCCCACACAGCCCTAGGGCCGGTGCCAGCGTCTTCGAGCTAGCAGCGCTCGCAACCAGGGGCAAGGCAGCGACCTCCCGCTCAGTCCTCCTCGTCGAATCGGGGAATCGGTGAATCGTCGTCGGTAATCACCGGTAGACGCTGAGCCCGCCACGCAAAAATGCCGCCCCGCAACCCGTATAGATGCTCGAAACCGCGGCCGTCGAGCACCCGCAGCGCGCGAGAGGTGCGCCGCCCGCTGCGGCAGCAGAGCAGCAGCGGACGGTCCTTCGGGAGCTTGTCGATGTGCTCGATGAGCCTTCTGAGAGGAAAGAGCCTGACGCCTTCGAGATGAACCCGTCGATATTCCTCAGGCTCACGCAGATCGAGCAGCAGGGCATTGGGGTCTTCCGCAAAGTGTTGGAACAGATCAGGCTGCACCTGGCGAGCATGGGCATGCCCCTGGTGGAGGGCCGGTGGGACCTCTTCTCCGTAGCGGTGCTTCTCGACGG
>JAUVCD010000760.1 GCA_030590865.1 Myxococcales bacterium
AAGAAGATCCTCCCGACCTGCGCACTGCTCGAGGGCGAGTATGGCGTCAAGGGCATCTACGTGGGCGTCGCTGCCGTTCTCGGCAAGGACGGCATGGAGAAGGTCATCGAGGTCGACCTGAACGACGACGAGAAGAAAGCCTTCGCCAACTCGGTCGAGCATGTCAAGAAGACCTGCGCCGAGGTCGACAAGATGCTGGGCTAACCAGCCCACTTGCGACTCAATCAATAGCCCGCCGGGGTCGACTTTGCCGTCGGTCCTGCGCGGGCTTTTCGCATTTCTGGTTCACATCGTGGCTTTGGCGCCTGTCATGCCGTAGCCACTGAGCACCCACTCGGAGCCGTCTTTGGTCTTCATCTTGACCATCGTCGTGATGGGGACCGCCGGGTGATGCCACACCGTCGACTCTGCCGACACGCCGAAGACCTGCGTCTTGTTATGGGACCGGTAGCAGCTCTTGAAAGTGCCAGCTGGCACGGTCATGTCCTCCTGCGGAAGGCCGGCGAGGGTCGGCGAGCCGCCGCCGAGGGCATCTGCGAAGCGGTTCTTCATCGACCCGAGCATGGCGCCTGAGAGTGTTTGGGTCCCTGCAGGCGTCTTGACCTTCACCTTGTGGATCGTTGCCTTGCGGAAGTCCTTGCCACCGGCGAAGTCCACCAGCGCCTGAAAGCTCATCTGGCGCTTGCCAACATTGTATTTGAAGTCCAGCCAGAAGGCGGCGCCCTCCTTGCTGATGATGGCGTAGGTGACGTCGCCTTTGCCCTGCTTGGGATCGTCGACCGCATGTTGCGTCCATTGACCCACCGCGAAGGCCGCCCGATCGGTGGATTTGGGCGCAGCCACACCGCTGGTCGTGGCTTTGGTGGACGCCGCGGAGCGCTTGGAGGCCTTCGAACCCGCGGGGGCAGGCTTGGACGACCGCTCCTTGTCGCTCTCGGCGCATGCGATCAACGAGACGGAAAGGCAAAGGACGATCAGCAAAGAGGGCAATGCGCGCATGGTGGGGGCCAACCAGTGAGAGGGGCACGACAAGGATCTGCCGGCAGATTAGCGGTTGAGCACACTACGTCTCAGCGTCCGATTGGTTTCGGGATCGGGCCAGATCGCCGGGCCGATCAGCGCACGACGCACTGACCGGCGACGCACTTGACCTCTTCCCCAAGGTGGCGGCCTGGGCATCCAGGGCAGACGGGCTGCCGGCACTTTCGTCGCGCCCACAGGTTCCGGATGCGCTCGGCCGCCGGTCGGTTCAGGGCATAGTGCCACTGGTATCCCACCGGCGGGCAGCGGCAATGGCCGAGCGGCGCGACCTCGCAATCGGCATCTGCTTGGCACGCATTGTCTGCGTCTCGCTCGCGCTTTGGTGGTGGCGGCGGCGGGCCCTGCAGCTCGGCGGCCGCCTGGGCACATTGGCCGGGAAAACGTTCGTTCGGATAAGGCGGGCCTTCGCTCGGCGTCCCGGTCTTCGATGGGCTCGTGCCGCCGCTGGCCGGCGGCTGGGTGGGTGCCGGTGGTGTGGCCCTGGTGGGATCGTGTCCAGACAGCGGCGGCGGCGGGGCAGGCAGGACCGTCTGCCTGTGGTCTGGCGCTGGCTCGTCTTGGGTGGGGGGTGGTGGTTGGGTGCTTCCGCAGGCACCCAGCGTCAGCAGCAGCACGACGAGTCCCAACAGTGTTGATCTCAACAGGGTTGCTCTGGCGTCCATCGGTGCGGCTCCGTGTAGCGGAGTCGGAGCTAAGGGACAACGCGCAGGGGGGCGCGATGATCTCGTCGAGTCCAGGGAATTGGGTGGCCGCTTGGCCCGGGAGCTTCAGCCGAGCGCACGCTGGTAGGACGCTACGGTGGCTAGCGCTGTGTTCTTCCAGGTGAACCGTGCCGTGCATTGGGGGCCGGCCGTGCGGAGCTGGCGCTGCAATGTATCGTCTGTGGCCAGCTGGCGAATCGCATCGGCGGTGGCGGCGACGTCACGGGCAGGGACCTTGACCCCCGCGTCGCCGATCGTCTCGCCCATGGAGGTGAGGCCCGTGTGAATCACCGGGCAGCCGCAGGCCATGGCTTCCAGGGGCGTTGAGCCAAAGCCTTCGTAGGTGGAGCAGAACACCATGCCGAGACTGGCTGCCCACAAGGCTGGCAAGTCGTCGTCGGCGACGAAGCCGAGGAAGCGCACGTTCTTCGGTTGGCCAGCAGCGTCCATGGCAGCGCCATAAGCCCGCTCGTCCGATGAGCGCAGCTTGTCAGCGATCACCAGCTCGTGATCGGTGAGCTTGGCCTGCGCGAAGGCGCGGATCATCACGTCCACGTTCTTGCGCGAGTCGGCGGCGCCAACATAGATGAAGTAGCTCTGCTCATGCAGGTCGTAGCGAGTCAGGGCGGCGTTGGAGCTGCCTGGCTCGGGCACTCGATAGCGCTCGAGATCCACTCCGAGCAGCGTGACGTCAATCTTGGACGCCGGCACTCCGAGCAGCCTCATGATGTCGTCAGCGGTGTGCTGCGAAATGGTCATGACCCGAGTCGCGCTGTGGAAGCGCAGCGCCTCGGCGAGGTGGAGCAGCCGAGGGTAAGCCCAGCGGCCGGGCAAGGTCTCGTCGTGGAGGACCCACCGCACTACGTCGAGGCAGGTCACCACTCGGGGCACGAAGCTGCCTCGCGGCGTTCCGAGGTGGTAGGGGGCGTGAAAGAGCGTGTGCCTCAGGCGGCGCAGGGTCCGTACCAAGCGGGTGCGCCGCGCGGTGAGCCAGGCCATCTCTTGCGAGTTGTCGAAGAGCGGCTGAGCGCTACCGGGCCAACGAAGGGAGCCGGTAGGTGAGTCACCATCAAGCGCCGTGAGCGCCGCCAGCGACAGTCCCCCCTGCTCCTCAGGCGTCAGCTCTGCGAGCGCCTTGCCGAGCTGATGGACGAGCGGCCGGTGCCCGAGAAGCGCGCCTGCGTTTCGAGAGGGGTGAGGTCCACCAATACGTCGCACGTCATAGGGGGGGACCAAACCCCACGCGCCGCGGCGGCACAAGGGTACCGATGACGTGCCGCCTGTGGGGTGGTAACGACACGGCATGGCGTCACCCACCCATGGTCGCAGGGCGCTCATTTGCGGGGTCTCCGGTCAGGATGGCCCCTATCTGGCACGGCTGTTGTTGCAGAAGGGCTACCAGGTCTTCGGGTCCTCACGGGACGCGCAGGTCAATTCCTTCGCCGGGCTGAGGCGACTCGGGATTTACGAGCAGGTGCAGCTGCACTCGATCTGGCCGGGCAGTCGTCGGTGGGCCTCTCCTTCAAGCAACCGGTCGAGACGCTGGAGAGCTTCTCCATCGGTACTTTGAATTTGCTGGAGGTGATTCGGTTCCTCGGCGCCGAGACGCGCTTCTACAACGCGGGCTCGAGCGAGTGCTTCGGCGAGACCAGCACGGAGGGAGCCCACGAAGACACTCGCTTCCGCCCACGAAGCCCCTACACGGTGGCCAAGTGCACCGCCTTCTGGGAGGTAGCGAACTACCGCGAGGCCTATCAGCTGAAGGCCTGCTCGGGGCTCCTCTTCAACCACGACTCGCCGCTGCGCCCCGAGCGCTTCGTCACCCAGAAGATCGTCGCGGCCGCCTGTCGCATCGCCGCAGGCAGCCGCGAGACGTTGCGGTTAGGCGCCATCGAGGTCCAGCGCGACTGGGGCTGGGCCCCTGAGTACGTCGAAGCCATGTGGGCGATGCTGCAGCGTGCCGAGCCCGACGACTTCGTCATCGCCACAGGCGAGAGCCATTCGCTCGGCGCGTTCATGGAAGCCACCTTCGAGGCCGTCGGGCTCGACGCCGCCGATCACGTTGAGACCGACCCTTCCTTGTTGCGCCCCTCGGACATTGCCCATGGCAAAGGCGATCCCAGCAAGGCACGCAAGGTGCTGGGGTGGACCGCGCGCTACCGCATGCACGATGTGGTGCGCATGATGGTCGAGGCCCGCCGGCAGCACCCCAGCGCCCCTTGATCGGGTGTCGTTGGATCTGTTTGGGGCGGTCCGCAGGTTGACGGTCGCGGAGGAGACCATCTCGGATGGCTAAGGCCGTGCCAGCCACTGCCGGTTGCGTTCCCTCTGGAGATGGCATGGAATGGCGCCGGAGAACCGATGCGCCAATCTACCCATGGTCCAGTCCTGTTGTTCCTGCTCGTCTATGCCGGC
>JAUVCD010000843.1 GCA_030590865.1 Myxococcales bacterium
GGCGTCGCCCCAACAAGGGAGCCTCGAATGTCCGAGACACAAACCCCATCCACCCACGACCGCTGGGCGCAGTTGCGTTTCGCGGTGGTGGGACCGCTTCTCGCGGCCCCGCCGTCCCGCGGCGAGCTCAGTGCCTGCATCGAAAAGCTAGCCAACAAGACCTGGAAGCATCCGACCACCGACAACCTCGTGCGCTTTGGCGCCTCGACTATCGAGCGTTGGTACTACAGCGCCAGAAATGCCGGGCTCGACCCGGTCGGTGAGCTGCGCCGCCAGCCTCGCCGCGACCTCGGCAAGCAACGCGGATTGAACCCGTCGCTACTGCAGGCATTGCACGACCAGTACGCGTCGCACCCATACTGGAGCGTGCAACTTCACGTCGACAACCTCGTCGCACTCGTGGAGCGACACCCCGAGATCGGGCCGATGCGCTCCTACGGGACTATCCGCCGCTACATGAAAGCCAACAACCTACTGCGCCAGCGCCGCCGGCGGCGCCACGGCACCGACGCAGAGAAGCGCGCCGAGCGAAGACGCGAGGCCCGTGAGGTCCGCAGCTACGAAGCCGACCACGCCCACGGATTGTGGCATCTCGATTTTCACCACGGCTCGCGCAAGGTCCTCGTGCCGAGCGGAGCCTGGGTGACGCCGATTCTGCTCGGCGTGCTCGACGACCACTCGCGACTGTGCTGCCACGTCCAGTGGTACCTGCACGAGACTGCCGAAAACCTGGTGCACGGCTTGATGCAGGCGTTGCTCAAGCGCGGCCTTCCTCGATCACTGATGACGGACAACGGCTCAGCGATGGTGGCCGCCGAGACCCGCGAAGGTCTGCAACGACTGAGTATCGTGCACGAGCTGACGTTGCCCCACTCGCCGTACCAGAACGCCAAGCAGGAAGTCTTCTGGGCCCAGGTGGAGGGCCGGCTGATGGCCATGCTGGAGGGCGAGCCGGAGGTGACCCTGGCGCAGCTCAACCAGGCGACGCAGGCATGGGCGGAGATGGGGTACCACCGCAAAAAACATCGCGAGCTCAAGGAGACACCGTTGGCCCGATTTGCCAACGCAGCATCGGTCGGCCGTGACTGCCCGGCCATCGACGAGCTCCGGCTCTGTTTCACCAAGGAGGTGACGCGAGCCCAGCGCAAAAGCGACGGCACCATCACGCTCGAGGGCGTGCGCCTCGAAGTGCCGTCACGCTATCGTCATCTCGAGCGCGTCCGGGTGCGCTACGCGAGCTGGGACCTGGGCCATGTGTACCTGGTGGACGGCAGGTCAGGCACGGTGCTGTGCCGCCTCTTTCCGTTGGACAAGTCCAAGAACGCCGACGGGCGTCGCGCCGCGGTGGAGCCCGTCAGCGCGCCGCCACAGACGCCGGCCCCTTGCGGCATAGCCCCTCTACTCGAACGAATGATCGACGAGTACCGCAGCTCCGGGCTGCCGCCCGCGTACCTCGTCAAGGATGAAACCTCTGACACCGAGGAGGAGGCATCATGAACAAGAAACTATTGTCGTTGTACGGCCTCAAGTGGAACCCGTTCTCACCGGAGCTGCCCTCCGAAGCGTTGATGATGACGCCCAAGACCGAGCTCTTTGCCTGGCGCATCGAAAACCTAACGAGGGAAGGCGGGTTTGCCGTCATCTCCGGGATTTCTGGCGCCGGTAAGTCGGTGGTACTGCGTTTGGTTGCCGAGCGGTTGTCGACCTGCAACGATTTGGTCGTTGCAGAGCTGAGCCGACCCCAGGCCGGCCTCGCGGATTTCTACCGTGAGCTCGGTCACGTTTTTGGTGTGCCATTGGCGCCTCACAACCGCTGGTCGGGTGCCAGTCTGCTTCGCGAGAGGTGGCTGACCCACATCGACACAGCTCATCTCCGGCCCGTCCTGCTCATCGACGAAGCCCAGGAGACCAACAGCTTCGTGCTCAACGAGCTGCGTTTGCTCTCGAGTGCAAATTTTGACTCGCGTTGTTTGCTCACCGTCGTGCTCTGCGGCGATCAGCGCCTGCTCTCGATGCTGCAAGAGCCCGAGCTGGTGCCCTTGGCCTCGCGCATCCGGGCACGGCTCTTGCTCGAACCGCAGATGCCGCAGGAATTGGTCGAGCACCTTCGGGCAGCCATGGCCGCGGCCGGCAACGCCAAGCTGATGACCGACGACCTCACTCACACCATCGCCGAACACGCGGCCGGCAATTGGCGCACGATGATGACCACCGGCTATGAGTTGCTTGCGGCCGGCTTGCACAACGAGGCGGCGCAGCTCGATGAGAAACTCTACCTGGAGGTCTTTGCGGCGCCACCACGTCGCAAGGCCAAATCATCGGAGAAACGCCGATGACAGCCCTGCCCACGGTCGTCGCCCGTGATCTCGAATTGCAGCCCGAGCAACATCGGTGGCTCATAGACGGTCTGTGGTCGGACGGCGCCGTGGGCATCGTCGGCGGCGAGCCGAAATGCTGCAAATCGTTTCTCGTCCTCGATGTGGCGGTGGCGGTGGCCACCGGCACGCCGTGTCTCGGCCGATTCGATGTCGGACGCCCCGGACGGGTTTTGCTTTTTGCCGCAGAGGATGCCCTGCATGTGGTCCGCGACCGTTTGCGGGGCATCGCCGCCGCCCGTGGCACTACGCTCGAGCGGCTCGACATCCACGTCATTACCGCGCCGTCGGTGCGGCTGGATATCGAGGAGGACCGACGCCGCCTCCAGCAAACCGTGGCGCAGTTGCAACCCCGACTGCTGGTGCTCGACCCTTTCGTACGCCTGCATCGCCGCGACGAGAACCTATCGGGGGAGATTGCTCCGCTGTTGGCCTTTTTGCGAGACCTGCAACGCCGCTGGGCGGTCGCGGTGGCCGTGGTCCACCACTCCCGCAAGGGGGCGGGGCAGATGCGAGCGGGCCAGGCGTTACGTGGGTCCAGCGAATTTCATGCCTGGGGCGACTCCAATCTCTATCTGCGCCGAGCGAACGGCACTGACCGCCTCCGCCTCTTGGTAGAGCATCGCGCTGCACCGCCAAACGGGCCATTTGAGCTGGAACTGCGCGCCGACGGCGAGTCCCTCGCCCTCGCTGTCGTCGAGGTCTCGACTGACGACAACGGTGGCCAGCCCGACCGCTCGCCGTTTGATCGAATCCTCACTGCACTCTCTGGCGCATCGGAACCCCTCAGCCTCGCAGCCCTGCGCACTGCGTGCCGGATGAAGAACCAAAGCCTGGGTCGAGCCGTCACTCAGCTCGCGGAGCAAGGCCGCGTCAGGCGGACCGACCGCGGGTACGAGCTCGTCGGCGCGTGAGCATTCCCGATTCCGTTCCCGCGCACCCTAGCGGTGTGAGGGAACGGGAACCATCAGTTACTGTGGTCGGGATGCCATCAGGAAGCTTGGACACGCTCACCTGGTGATGGAAGTCTGGGCCACGCCCGACCGTTGCCGCTTTCGCCTACGGCGAGACGGCAACTGGTGCTTGTTGTATGATACT
>JAUVCD010000628.1 GCA_030590865.1 Myxococcales bacterium
TATGGCGGCCTCGAGATCACCATCGATCTTCGACGCCGACTGGGTCCAGGTCGGTGCCCCGCTCATCGCGGATCCGCAGCGGGCATTTCCCTCAGGGCAGACTAGCAATCCGCGGTGAGCGGCAGCGGAAATCCAATATCCGCAAGCATACTCGGGGGGATTGCACACTCCATGCAACCCGGCAATGAGCCGCATCGGTCCGCTGCGATCGTGGGGCAAGACGACATAGGCCCTGCGGTCACCATTGAAGGCAATGGAGCGGGGCTCCGGCGCAGGCGGTGGCACGGCAGGGGCGCTGCTAGGCGAAGCGCCAGCGTCACCAGCAGTCACCGAGACGCTGTCCGGGACCGGTGCCCTTGGGCCGCCCGTGGCGGCGACGGGAACGGCGGCGGAGGCTGAAGACTCAACTGCCGCCGAGGGGGCACCACCCAGGTCCCGCTCCGCCGCCCGGGGACATCCGACCAGACAGCCCAAAGCCAGGGCCAGGCAGGACCGGCAAACAATGGTGGACGGTGGGCTAGTCACGAGCTCGATGGTCGCTGTGGTTTGGACCGGCTGGTGGCCGGTTGCGGACCGGGCTGCGAGCCATCTGGGCTGCAGCCACCGACACCGAGCATAGCGCAACTGGCCCTCCCGCCGGCCCCCCAGACGAGCGACAGACGGGTCTCGAATTGTGAAGAAGACGTGGTACCGTTTGAATATGCTTATCGACGTCAACAAGCAGGCTCGTCCAGTGGTCACCCTTGCAGCCGTGGCCCTCGCGACACTGGGCCTGGGGGGCCTGACGACGACAGGTTGCGCCAAAGGTCTGGAAGAGGGGTTTGGCGGTGGCTCTTCGACGAGCACCTCCAGCTCAACCGGCATCGGCGGCGGCACGGGCGGCGGGGGCGGCGAAGCCGGCAGTGGTAACACGTCGGCCTGTGCCATCGACTGCAGCCAGATCCAGGCACCCATGTGCCAAATCGCCCAGTGCAACACCCAGACCGGTCAATGCGAGGTGGTGGCCGACACAGACGGCACCAGCTGCGACGATGGACTGTTCTGCACCGCAGATGACGCCTGCTTGTCCGGGATTTGCGAGCCAGGGGCCCAGAACGATTGCGGCGTCGTCGCCGCAGCCTGTGACGACGTCACCTGCAATGAGACCAGCCAGACCTGCTCAACCGTTCCGAAGCCGAACGGCTCGGCCTGCGTCGATCCCAATGACCTGTGTCTCGAGAACACCACCTGCACGAACGGCCTCTGCACCGGCACGACCAAGGACTGTTTTTTCTCACCGGTGCCCGACGACTGCCACGTGTCGGAATGCAATCCGCAAAACGGGCAATGTGAACCGGTGGTCGGCAACGAAGGTGACCCCTGCACCGATCCCAACGACCTGTGCACCGTCGGCAAGACCTGCGCGACTGGGGTGTGCCAGGGCGGCAACCCCAAGGACTGCTCCCAGCTGACCGTCGGCTGCAACAACGGTGTGTGCAACGTCAACACCGGCCAGTGCGAGTCCCAACCGGTGGCGCCGGGGCAGCAGTGCGCCGAAGCGACCGATCAATGCAACCAGGGGATCTGCGACAACCAGAGCAACTGCAACCCCCAGCCAGCCAACGAAGGCCAGACCTGCAACGACAACAGCTTCTGCTCGATCAACGACACCTGCCAGAGCGGAGTCTGCACCGGCACGACGATGATCACCCAGTGCATCAACGGCGACTTCTGCTGTCCCCCTGGTTGCACACTTCAGACCGACACGGACTGCAACCCCATTCCTCACACCTTCAATGCGGTGAACCGAGGTTGGTGGAAGGCCGATGGCGTTCACTCCTCAGGCAACGACAACACCCTGACCGGTCAGTCGAGCAATCTGTACAACTCTTACTTCAGCTTCGTTCTCACTGGCGTCACCGGAACGATCATCTCCGCCGAGCTGGTGCTGGAAATTGAGAGCTACAGCAGCACCGACGCCTCCGAGACGATCTCGGTGTGGAATGTCAGCACGCCGGCAGCCACCCTCGAAACCAGCGGAACCTCCATCCCCATCTACTCGGACCTGATGACCGGAAACCAATACGGCACCTTCACCGTGCTCTCGAGCGAGGTCGGCATCAACAAGGTGATCCAACTGAGCCCCCAGGCAGTCACCGACATCAACGCGGCCATGGGCGGCGATTTCTCGGTGGGCTGCTCCAATGACACGATCGTGGGCACTGGCTCCCAATGGGTCCGCTTCAGCGCGAGCAGTGAGGCTCGGATCCACCAGCTGGTGATTTACACGCTCTAAGAAGCCGACCAAGAACGCGGCGGCACTGCATCTCCGACACTGCGTAACCGGCATGGGCGCTTGGCTGAGCACCCCTGCTCGGGGACATGCGTCCCGGCGGCAGTAGTGGTAGTTTCCTCTGGTGAAATTCGCCCAATCTGCTCGTCCGCTCATCCCCTTGGTGCTAGCCGCTGCAGCCGCCTGCTGTCCCACCGGACCCGCGGCGCCGCCCCCCTCCCCGACCCCCCCGCCGACGACGACGCCAACGGCCGAGCCGCCGCCAGCGGTCGTCAAACCAGGTCCGCCGCTAGCGCGACGGGACGACGTGAGCGAAGCGATTCACGGCACGGTGGTCCACGATCCCTACCGCTGGCTCGAGGACGGGAAATCGGAAGAGACGACCCAATGGCTAGCCCAGCTGGATGGCTACACGCGCAAGCACCTCGTCGAGCTACCTAATCGTGACGCCCTGACCGCTCGGTTCACCGAGCTCAGCTACATCGAGTCCGTGTCCGCACCCAACCGCCGCGGCGAGCGGTACTTCTTCAGTCGCCGTCACAAAGACAAAGAAAAGACCGTCTGGTACTGGCGCCAAGGCAAGGAGGGTGAGCCCACGGTGCTGCTCGACCCCAACACCATGAGCAACGATGGCAGCGTCTCGCTCAAGGGCGTGTGGCCGTCCTATGACGGCAGATGGGTGGCCTACAAGCTGAGCGCCAACAACGCCGACGAGGCGACCATGTACGTGATGGACGTCAAGAGTCGCAACGTGTCGGACATCGACACCATCGCCGGCACCAAATACGCCAGCGCGTCATGGGATCCCCGCGGCACAGGCTTCTACTACGTGCGCCTGCCGGTCGACGATTCGATCCCGACGGCCGAGCGCCCCGGTCACGCCGAGATCTATTTCCACCGCTTGGGCACCAAGTCGAGCAGAGACAAGCTGATCCACGAAAAGACCGGAGACTCCAAGACCTTCCTCGACGTAGAGCTGTCCCGCGACGGAAACTACCTCTTCGTCTACAAGTTCTATGGCTGGGCGAAGAACGACGTCTTCTTCAAGGACCTGCGCAAGCACAAAGATTGGCAACCCCTCGCCGTCGGGCTCGATGCGAAGTTCTACGTCACCGCCTGGAAGGACCGCTTCTACGTCCACACCAACCACCAGACACCGCGCTGGCGGTTGATGCGGGCCGCCCCCAAGCGGCCCCAGATGTCCAAGTGGATCGAGATCGTGCCCCAACGAGACCAAGCCGTCTTGAACGGCGTGGGCATCGTCGGCAATCACCTGGCGCTGCGCTATCTCGACAAAGCCTCGAGCCGCCTCGAGATTGCCATGCTCGACGGCAGCCCGGTGCGGACCATCGCTCTGCCTGGTATCGGCAGCGTCACCGGTCCCCGCGGCAATCCCGAAGACGACAGCGCCTATTACGCATTTTCGTCTTTCACGACCCCCACCACGATCTACGAAACGTCGATCAAGACAGGGGACAGCAAGACCTACTTCGAGCTCGACGTCCCGGTCGACCCCAAGCCCTATTCGGTCGAGCAGGTCTGGGTCGAGTCGCGAGATGGCACCAAGGTGTCGATGTTCATCGTAGCTCGCAAGACCCTGAGGATGGACGGATCCACGCCCTTCTTGCTGACCGGTTACGGTGGCTTCGACATCAATCTGACGCCAAGCTTCCGCGCCCCTCGTTTCGCCTGGCTGGAACAGGGCGGCGGTCTGGCGATCCCCAACCTGCGCGGTGGCGGCGAATACGGCGAACGGTGGCACCAGGAGGGGATGTTGGAGCACAAACAGAACGTCTTCGACGACTTCATCGCCGCCGCCGATTTTCTCATCACCGAGGGCTACACCAAGCCGGAGCGACTGGGGATCTACGGCGCCTCCAATGGTGGCCTCTTGGTCGGCGCGGCCATGGTGCAGCGTCCTGATCTGTTCGGCGCCGTGGTCTGCGCGGTGCCGCTCCTCGACATGGTCCGCTACCACCAGTTCGGCTCAGGCAAGACCTGGATCGGGGAATACGGCTCAGCCGAGGACCCCAAGCTGTTCAAAGCGCTCTACGCTTACTCGCCCTACCATCACGTCAAAGAACAGACCGATTACCCTGCCATGTTGATGCTCACCGCCGACAGTGACGACCGGGTCGATCCGATGCACGCCCGCAAGTTCACCGCAGCCATCCGGCATGGAACGAACAACGCTCGCAACATGCTGCTGCGGATGGAGACGAAGGCGGGCCACGGTGGTGGCGACATGGTCAAGAAGGCGGTCGCCCGGCGGGTGGACATGTACTCGTTCCTGTTCGACGAGCTGGGCATGAACGAGTGATCAGGGGCGCACGGTTGAACCGCGCCCGCAGCTTGTTGATGACCCGGCGCAGCGGCGCGCGCCGCACCAGCGCCAGCTCGAAGCGGCGTTTGCCCGGAATGTCGAGCAGGAGAATGCCGACCAATATGGTCAAGACCCCCTGACCGGGCACGCCGGGCACGGACAACACGATTCCAACCACCACGAGCAGCACGCCGAGCAGGTTCTTGCCGATGAGCACGGCCACCCGCAAGACCGGCGAGGCAATCCGACGCTGCAGCCCACGCTTTTCTGCCACGAAGTGATCCGGCGGGATCCACAGGATGAACGCGGTGACGATGGCGCTGGTCACCAGCAAGGACACCAGGAACAGGATCACACCGAAGGCGATCTGCGAATGGCTGAAACCGAGAATCATCGTCTGCCGCAGGCCTATTGTAGCGGGCTAGCGCCCAGGCGCTCGCCGCCAGTCAAGTGTTGTGGTCAGGCACAGCACAGGAAGTCTCGCTCTTCGACGAAGTTCATCTGAGCCAGTGCCGCGCGGATTTGGCCGCGGACTGGCTGGCCGGCCACCGAGACCAGGATGGGGATGCCGCACCATTCGGTAAGGCCTTCAGGCGGAATGACCGGGGCCCCGAAGATGCGCTGACCCAAGCGACCAGGGTGAAGCTCCACGATCGCCGCGGGGTGCTTGCCATGAATCGCCAAGGCGCGCCGCAAGGCCTTGCCGGTGCCGCCATAACCCCACAGCACGTAGTCCTCGCGACCCGCAAGCAGACCTCGAGCCAAGAAGTGGGCACGACACGCTGTGAAGGCGGCGTCACTGTAGGCGGCATCGGTGCGGGACAAGCGGCTCGGCCCGTCGCGCCACATGAGCAGCCGACGGGGCACGACACCGAGCCGGTGGCCAGCGGCCAACATCCGCAGCACCAGGTCGTAATCCTCGGGCCACCCCTGGTCGCGATAGCCGATCTCTGCGAGCACCTGGCGGCGCAGGGTGAGCGTTGGGTGAGCGATGGGGCACTCGATGAAGGCGTCTCGAGCAACC
>JAUVCD010000766.1 GCA_030590865.1 Myxococcales bacterium
CGCTAGCGGTAGTGCACCCCCAGGCGCAGAAGCCGCTGGCCGAGGGCAGGCCGCCACTGCCGGCGGTGCCGCCGCCGGTGCCGCTCGTCGAGCCACCTGACCCGCCAGTGCCGCTGGTGGAGCCGCCGCTACCGCTCGAGGTCGTGCTCGTGCTCGTCGAGCTGTTGTTGTTGGTCTCGTCGTCGCCGCAAGCCGTGACGGCCACAGCGCCGCCCAAAGCCACCATCAAAACCGAAAAGCTGAGCTTCCGCATCTACCCGTCCTCCTGCCAAGACATCTAACTTAGGCTACCAACACATCTAACTTAGGTTGGGTTGAAAATCGAGGAGCGCCGTTGCCTCATTCACATCAGAGGGGACCTCAGGAGTCGGGATTTGCTCCACCTTTGGTGGAAACCGACACGCCGACGATGCGCCAGTCCCCTTCGATCTTGTCGAGTCGCAGCGACACGGTGCGGTCGTCGCGCTCGAGCTCACCACTGTGCCGCGAGGCGGTGAGCGTGGCCTTACCATAGGCCACGGCGCTCACCGCCGCGTCGTCGACCTCGACCGTGAGCCCGCTGAGATCGACGGAGGCCGTTCGATAGAGCTGTGGTGCGTTCGCCGCGAGGCCCACCAACTCCCGCCGTCCCGAAGGCGCCTGGGTCAGCTCAGGGATCCGGAAGCTGACGTCTTTGATGAAGATCTCGGAGAACTGCTTCTTCACATGGGCCGCTCGCACCACGATGTTGGTGTTCCCTGCCCGGACGGCGATGGCCCCTTCGAGCTGGTCGAGCAGGTCGCGAATCTCGTCTTCGTCGCTCGAGCTGAAGAAGAGCGCATAGATCGCCAGGCAAAGGCCAGCCACGATTCCGATGTGAGGCAACCAACGTCTCATGGCTACAGCGTCCGCCAGGGTTGCGGTTGCGGTCAATCCTCTTCGCTAGGCAGGTGTCCGCCGGTTCTTCCGGTCGCGGCCTCGGGCGGGTAGGCGCAGCGGAATCCGACGGTGGGTGAGCGCTCATCTGCCCTCATCATCACGAAGCTCCAGCTGCGCAGGTCGGCGGCGCTGCCATCGGCCCAACCTCCCCCGCGAACCGAGCTGCGGCCGTCGGTGGGTGCGGTCCATTCGGCCACGTTGCCTGCCAGATCCTGGACGCCGTCGGGGGTGGCGCCCTCTGGGTGGGAGCCTGCCAGCTCGGGCCCTTGGGCACCGGTGGCGCAGGGGCCCTTGGCCAGGCCGAATGCTGCGCGGCGGCAGACCGCGCCAGTCTCACCCCAAGGGTAGCGTCGTCCGCTGACACCCAGTGCTGCGAAGGCGAGCTGGTCACGGGTGGGCAAAGAACCACCTTGGGCGCGGCAATAGGTCTCTGCCTCGCCGGCGCTAACGTTCGCCCTGGCTCGTCCCGGCTCACCGCTAGCCGGCAGTCGCGGGCAATGACCCCGGTCGGCGCAGGCCGCGAAGGCCCCTTCGGTGACCTCGTGGCTGTCGATGGCGAAGGAGGGGACCTCGGCCGCATGGGGTTTCACCCGCTGCTGGGCCTCCCAGTCGATGGGCCCGAGCTCGAGCCGGCCGCCGGCGATGGCGATGGGTCGACGCCGTGGGTGGCAGCCAGTGGCCGCCACCACCATCAAGTCGGCGCAGCGGGTCGGCGTGCCCTGGCAGCGGTCCCCGTCGAGTCGTTGCCCCTGCCCGCAGCAGCGGGTGCCCAGCGGTATCATGCCCGGGGCGCAACGGCGGGGCGGCAGGGCGTGATGCCAGGCCAGCAGGCCCACGCCGGCCACCGCCACCGCTGCGAGCGCAACGGCGAGCAGCGTCCTGGCGACACCGAAAGGGATGCGCTGATCTGGCCCGCCCTCGGTCATGTTTGGGGCATTGCGACCGTCAGATGCAGCGTGCCGAGGCCCTCGATTTCCATGGTAAGGCGGTCGCCGTCTACCAACGGGCCGACGCCGGCGGGTGTGCCGGTGGCGACAAGATCGCCAGGCTCGAGGGTCATGACGCGACTGATGTAGGCCAGCAATGCCGGCGGTCGGAAGTGCATGTCCGCGGTGGTGCCGTTCTGACGGAGCTCATCAGATACGGTGCAGCGGACCGCCAGCTTGGCGGTGTCGATCCCAGCGACGACCACCGGGCCAACGGGGCAGAAGGTGTCGAAGCCTTTGCCGCGAGTCCACGTCTTGTCCGATCGCTGCAAGTCTCGAGCGGTGATGTCGCCGACCACCGTGTAGCCGTAGATCGCCTTGGCAGCTGTGGCCTCGTCGACGTTCCGGATCCGACTGCCGACCACCACGCCGAGCTCGACTTCGTGCTCGATCCGAGAGGACAAATCCGGCGGCGGCAGCTCGATGACCCCGCCCGGCCCGACCAGCGTCGAGGGCGGTTTCAGGAACAACAATGGTTCGCTCGGCATGGGGTTGCCGAGCTCGGCGGCGTGGGCTCGATAGTTGCGGCCAATGCAGACGATCTTGGACGGGGCGACCGGTGCCAGCAGCTGGGCTGCGGGGTTGCCTTGACCCTGATCGTCGATCCCGTCGAGTCGCTCGCCGGTGCGGCGCCCCAAAAGCCACGGCGCCCCATCGAGAAGCCAGGCCGAGCCCTCCTCGAGCTCTGCGTAGCTCACCGCTCCGGTCTGCAGTGCGAATCGTCCAATCCGTGTGCTCATCCCGGCTATTTCCTTCTGTTCCGTTTGGCGCCACCGCCTTTGGCGGCGTCTCGGCGGCTCGATCCTGGCTTGCTGGATGGGTCGCCCGAAGACCCTTCGTCGGTCCAGCCAGTCATGATGTCTTGTCCCTGGGAGCCCGCCTCTTCGAGCTGAGCGAGGATGCGCGTCAGCGCGTCGAGCAGCGCCGTGCGTATCCGCTCGTAGCTCCTTGGCCCCACCTGTCCGTCGTGCCGTCCGCGCTCCAGGCGGGTCAGCTCGTCGAGGAGTGCGTCCCGGGCTACCGACAGTTCTTCCCGTCGCTCTGGGGCGGCGCGGTCGCGACCCCCGCCTGCCCCGAAGCGGTGCAGCCCGCCCGCCGCGATGGCCAGAGCGGCCAAGGCCAAAGCGAGCCAACGGCCCCAGCCCTCAGCAGGCAAACCGGAGAGCGTGACCTCGAGCGTCTCGGTGTTGGTGTTCCCCAGGAAGCTCCCCATGTTTCCCTTGAGCTCGATCTCTTTGATGGTCTCGAGGACCGGCCGTCCCCGGTGCGGCCTCCCCGGCCTGGCGTCAGGGAAGCCGCTCACCTTCAGGCCGAGACCGGGGCCAGCGCCCAACATCACCCGGGCGCGAGCCACCCGCGGCGGCAGGGGAACGCGCAGCTGCTGCTCAGCGGTTCCCTGGAGCGGGATCTGATAGCTGAACCGGAGGTCCTGTTCGCCAGGAGGGAAGGTCCCGACTAAATGAGCGAGCCCGTTGCGCTCCATTATCCCCGTGCCGGTTTTCGATGGCACGTGGCTGAAGGCTTCGTACCCCGGGGGCAAGGGCAGTTTCAGGTCGCTGGCGACGTAGGCCTTGCGGCCCACGTTGACGACTTGAATCAGGTGGTTGACGGCGATTGAGCGCTGGTCGAGCTCGATGCGCAGCACCGCCTGAATGACCAGCGCCGCCTCAGCCAAACGGGTGACCGCTTCATAGGCATGGAGCTGCGCGGTGGCGCCGTACTTCTGGGTCATGCTGAAGGGCTTGGACGAGAATTGCGCCGGCCCCCGCTGGGTCGTGACGCGGTAGGTGACGCCGCGGCCCCAGCCGAGCCCCGTGAACGTATGGCGTCCCTCGGCGTTGGTCTTGCCATCGAGTCGCCGGCGCGCCTTGCCGGAGACGGCGTCACTGCCATCCACCTCGACGACAACCGCTATGCCTTCTAGCGGCTTCTGGTCGGCGTCGAGGATGTTGATCTCCAAGGTGCCCGGCGGCAGCGCCTGATTGACGAAAGTGCGATCGGCAACCGCCTGGTAGGGGCCGTCGAGTGCTGGTTGCCCCTTGGCCGCTGGCGGCTCTACTCCGCCGGCGAGTGCCGGGTGCAGCATGCCGACGCAGAGGGCGACGAGTCCGGCTGCCTTTGCCGGGCCCATCATTCTTTGGCCTCGTTGGGATCGAGGCGGGCACCGCATTTCTTGCAGAAGACGGCGTCGTCGTCGTTGGCGGTTTGACAGTGGGGGCAGGGTTGAG
>JAUVCD010001063.1 GCA_030590865.1 Myxococcales bacterium
ACACAAGTCTTCAAGAGGGCTTCAGGTTCAGACAGCGTTGTTGCTCGACGCCGAGGGAACAGCGCTCGGCGTGCTTGCCCAGCGATATTGGGCTCGCCCCGCGCCAGTCAAAAAGAAGACGCGTTCGAAGACCGATAGACGCGCTCCCCAGCAGAAGGAAACCCAGCACTGGCTCGATGTGTTGACCGAGTGCGAACAGCGCGCGAGTGAAGCTCCACACGCCACAAAACTGGCTCTCCTGACATGAGTGTGGGAGCCCCGACGGCGTGAAACGCCTCCAATGTCGCTGGTGCTGGCCGGATTCGAGGAGTACGGCAGAACGCGAAGCGCGCACGGCGAATCGCCTATCATGTTGGTGCCTAAACCTGCATGACCAGGAGACGCGCCGTGCGCATGACCAGCGTACTCAGGAAGCTGCTCGGGATAAAGCACCTCGTCGTTCGCAACGCCAGGGCCGAGGATGGCGAGTTGGTTGTCGAGGTCCGACCCTCTTGGCGGGTTGCTCGGTGCTCGCGCTGCCACCGCCGGGTCTGGACCGTCTACGACCACCAGGAACTGAGGCGTTGGAGGCATCTCGACTTCGGGGCGTTCTGCGTTCAGTTGGAGTACCGGCCCCGTCGAGTGCCTTGCCCCTGCTGCGGTGTTGTCGTCGAGCAGATGCCCTGGAGCGACGAGCCCCGGTCGCAGTTCACGATGGACTTCGAGGATCAGGTTACCTACCTGTCCCAGCGGGTCGACAAGAGCTCCATCGAGCAGTTGATGCGCATCGCGTGGCGGACGGTCGGCAGAATCGTCGAGAGGGTCGTGGCGAAGCGCCGTCCAGCCGACCCGCTCGAAAACCTGGAGTACATCGGCGTCGATGAGCTGTCGTACCGCAAGCAGCATCACTACGTCACCGTCGTCGTCGACCACCGCAACCAGCGGGTCGTCTGGGGCGGCGAAGGCAAGAGTGCCGAGTCCCTGCTCGCCTTCTTCGAACAGCTTGGTCCCGAGCGGTGCAAGGCGATCAAGGTCGTGACGATGGACATGAGCGCGGCCTTCATCAAAGCCGTCAGAGAGGCAGCCCCCGACGCCCAGATTGTCTTCGACCGGTTTCATGTTCAGCAGCTCGTCAGCCAGGCGGTCGAAAAGGTGCGCCGAGAGCAGTGGGGGCGTCTGCGCCACATCGACGGCCCGGCAGCCAAGGCGCTCAAGAACACGCGCTGGGCGCTGCTCAGGAACCCTTGGAACCTGACGCCATCGGATGAGGACAAGCTCTCGGCAATCCAGGTCCACAACAAGGGACTCTACCGGGCCTACCTGCTCAAGGAGAGCTTCGCGGCGATCATCGACCGCCTTCAGCCGAACGTCGTGCGCCGAATGCTGCTCGACTGGCTCTCGTGGGCGAGCCGGTCTCGCCTCGTCCCCTTCGCCCGCGTCGCCCGCACGATCCGAAAGCACCTCGACGACATCGTGGCCTACGTCCGCTGCCGGCTGACAAACGGACTGGTCGAGGGGTTCAACAACAAGGCTCGCCTCGCCACCCGTCGAGCCTTCGGCTTCCACTCGGCACAGGCGGTGCTGGCGATGATCATGCTCTGTTGCTCCGGCCTTCACCTTGCGCCCGTCGCCAAAAGGCTATCGCGTTGACCCACACTCATGTCAGGAGAGCCCAATATTTGTCGATTCGATACACCCAGCGGCTGGCCGACGAAGGCATCGAGAGCTCCGTCGGCAGCGTGGGCGACTCGTACGACAACGCCATGGCAGAGACCATCAACGGCCTGTACAAGACCGAGGTCATCCGCATCCAGGGGCCGTGGCGGAACATCGAGGCGGTCGAGTTCGCGACCCTGGAGTGGGTCGACTGGTTCAACAACAGGCGGCTCCTGGAGCCGATTGGCTGGGTGCCCCCAGCGGAGTATGAGAGAGTGTTCTACCTGGGTCAGAACGCGCTTGCGAAGGCGGCCTGACTCAACCAACGAGGTCTCCGACGAA
>JAUVCD010000629.1 GCA_030590865.1 Myxococcales bacterium
TGAGGGCAAGCGCCCGATCTATGCCACCTTGGTGTCCACCGGACGAGGTCGGATGCACGATCCGGAACAGACCGACGCCACCGTGCGTGGCACGTTCATGATCCACGCCAAGCATGTCAGCGGCACCATGGACGGCGACCCGACGAGCGACGAAGCGTTCGACCTGCGCGACGTGCCCTATATCCAGTACTTCCACGAGGGCTATGCCCTTCATGGAACTTACTGGCACGACGATTTTGGCAAAGTCCGGAGCCACGGCTGCATCAACCTGGCACCGGTCGATGCAGCCTGGCTGTTCGAGTGGACCGATCCACAACTGCCCGAACGATGGCACGGCGTGGTCAATCCGAACGCCGGAACGTTGGTCTACGTCCATGGCTGACGAGGTCGGATGCTCTGCTCACCACTGCGTGCAAAGGAGTTTACCCATGATGCGCGTTTTTCCACCTTGGAACCCCGAGCTTCGGATGAGCAGCCGCCCACTGGCGAGGCGACTCATTGGCGGCATTGCGGTCGGCTTGGTGGTGCTGTCGGCCGCGTCGGGCTGCGAGAGCTACTTGCACCGCGCCGAGACCGCATACCGCGACGGCCGGTACCTGGAGGTGGCCGAACAACTCGCCCGACGGACAGACGAGGTCCCGCAGCTGTCGCTCCGCGAGCAAGCCCGGTACGGGTTGTATCTTGGCCTGGCGTTGATCGAGCTTGACCACCACAGCGAAGCTCGACATTGGCTGTCGTTCAGCAAAGACATCGTGCGCGATGAGCCGGGAGCACTTTCACCGAGCCAGCGCGCGCTGCTCGAAGAGGGCTGGAACGCTCTGCAGCGTCGCACGCCGAGCCGCGAGCCCAGCGTCGAGCCCCCCGGCCTGGGTGATCATTCAGCAGGTTGAACATCTCTTCGCGCCATCAGCGCTCACGATCGCTCACTGCACGGCTTGCTAGGACGAAGTCATCGTAGTCGGCTTCCGCCACGGACTGGGTGTCGTCGGCGTCGCTAACCACCCCGATGTAGCGGATGTGCTCGCCCTCGATGCTGCCGTAGTGGGCTCGATAGAGAACGCACAGATCCACAGCCTCTTTCCGCCAGGGGGTGATCGCTGGCTCAGCACGCCGCTCGATCTGGCGCAGACCGCGCTGCGTCGTCCCCAACGGACCGTGCTTGGCGAGCCACGCGAACTTGTAGCCGCGCCCTCCGCCGAGAATGCCCGGCCTGCGGATCACGACGTAGACGCTGGCGGCCACGTCCCGCCAGGGGTCGTTGGTGATCTTCGGGTGGCGCAGCACCCGCCATCGCCAAGAAAGGGAGCACGCGCTCGCCAGGGACACCTCTTGGGCGCGAAAGGGCTTGCCGTAGTGCACGGCCGGCGGTGGCTCGATGCGGTCCCCACTTCGCGAGGCGTCGTGCAGGGCATGCAGAAACCCTTGATCGCCATCCGTCTCCGGGCGGTACACCCGGCGGATGACATGGGGCGGCGCAAGCGACGGGCTCCCCCAACCCGCCGGCGCGCCGTCGAACCGCTCGGTCCAGACGATACGCCGCGGACCGGTGGCGGTCGGCGGCACCGCGACCGACGGCGGGGCGCCACACCCCGTGACCACGGTTGCAAATGCGACCCACCCCAGCCACCAAAGCCGACAGCCAGACATTCGAGCAGCAACCATTTCGATCCTCCTGAAGTTCATTGGACCCACCAGCCGCGCGCGACTCCCAACCAGTGCAGGCCGAACAGAGCCGCGCCTGCGAGAGCGCCCGCCGCCAGATCGTCACCCACCACACCGCCCGCGCCTCTGAGACGCCGATCGATGGCACCGATTGGCCAGGGCTTGGCAATGTCGAGCACGCGAAACAGAACGAAGGCCGCGGCGATCCACGCCACCGTAACGGGCACCATCACCACGGCGACCAAACAGCCGACGAGCTCGTCGAGCACGACTTCACTGGGATCGTGGTCATCACAATCGCGCAGGTAACGCCCGACGATAACGAAGGACACGGCGACCACGGCGATCACGACCAGGACCCGCAGCGCAGTGCCCAGCGTGGCCAGCAGCAGGGCGATGGGGAGGGCGACGAGCGCGCCCACGGTCCCGGGAGCCACAGGGGAGTCACCGGCCATGCCCACGGTGGCGCCGAACCGCGCCAGCTTGCCCGTCCATCCGGAGGCGGCAGCGCTGCGGCTGACGCGCCCGGTCAACACGGCCAACGACGGAACCGCAACCAGACAGATGATGAGGTTAACCGCCAAACCGAGTACCGCCAGCGCGCCCAGTGACCGTAAGCCCGGATGGTCTGCCAGCAGCATCGCACCGAAGCCGAGCGAGGTGGTCAGCACAGCGCCGGCGATGGCCCGGCCGGTTTCGCTGGTGGCGACGACGACGCCCGCCCCGCCTCGCAACCGGGTCAACAGGTGCACCGCGCCATCGACGGCGATTCCGAACAGGACGGGCACCATCACGATGTTGAGGTAGTTGAAACGAACGCCCACGCGCGGCATGAGCCCCGCGGTCACCATCAAGGTCGCCGCAGCGACGAGCAGGCAAGGAAGGGCGAGCGACAACCCGAGCATCCCTGCCAAGACCGCGGCCACCAAGGCCAGCGTCACACCGAGCACCGCCGGGGCCTCCTCGACGACCATCTGCAGCACGTCGGCGAGCACCATGGCCTCACCGGCTATCGTGAGATGCGATCCGTCGTCCAAGGTCACGCCGCGCAGCTCGGCGGCAAGTCGGCGAACCCCCTCCCCGTCGCTCAGGCTCACCGATGGGAACACCAGCACGAACCCAGCGCCGCCTGCCGCACTGGAGAATTGACGGCGGATCTCGGCCGGCAAGTCACCTCGCTCAAAGGGGCTCGCGTCCGTCATTTGCAACAGCTCGTCGCGGGCGCGACCTTGGTCCGCCGTGAGCCATTGAGCTTTGACGGCGGCCACGCTCTCGCCGAGCTCCGCGATCACTGCGCGTTGTTGCTGCTGCTCACCTGGCACGAGATCGCTCAGCGACATGACGAGCTGCACAGTGGACTCGCTGCCGCGCTCCTGCTGCCGCGCCCGCAACGCCTTCACGATGCGCTGCTCGTGTTCGATGCTCTCCGGAATCACCACGAGCGGCGTCTGCGAGCGACCGAGCAAGCGATTGATCTCCTTGTCGAGAACGAAGGAGGGAAGCCGGCTGTCCTCCAGAGAGGCAAAATCGTAGTCGAAGCGGTTCTCACCGACGAAAGCGAGGGAGGCGCCGATGGCCAGCACCGAGAGCCACGCGGTCAGCGGCGCCCAGCGAGGCAGCGCCGCCCCGAAGGTCGAGGATTTCCGGGTACCGCCACCGCTGGTGGATGTGCTGCTGCCGAACGACAGCAGCGCGGGCAGCACGACGGAGTAGGACAATACGATCAGCACGGTCCCCAGGGCTGCAATGACGCCGAACTCTCGAAAGGCTCGGAACTCGGACAGCGCGACCCCCACGAAGCCCACCGTCGTCGTCAGAGCCGCAATCAGCACAGCCCGGCCCGTGTGGGTGAATGCCCGCTCGACCGCCTCGACCATCGAGCCACCGCGGACGCGCTCCTCGTCCACCCGGGCGACCAAGTGGATGCCGTGATCGATGCCCAGGCCGAGCAGGATGGCTCCGATAAAACCCGTGAGCAGATTCAGCTTCTCGAACAGGATCGCAGTCAGCCCGAACGTCAACACCAGTCCAGTGATGAGCGGTACCATCACATAGGCGACCGCCCCGGCACGACGAAAGTGAATGCCCAGGAAAGCCACCATCAAGGCCAGCGCCACTAGCGACGCCAGACGAAGATCGCTCTGAATCTGTCGCTTCTGATCGAACTTCTTCTGGTAGCGGCCACTGAGCTCGACCCGCAGCTCCGAGCCGTAGGGGCTCAGGTCCAGACCGTCCACGAAGGCGCGCACCTCCTGGACCACTCGATCGGAGAACCCCACGTCCGACGACCGGTGCGAGGGCTTGGCCAGGAGCACGATCATCTCGCCAGACGGGGGCATGAAGTAGCCGGCCCGAGCCTGCCCACGGGACTCGATGCCCGCACTCCGGCGCTCGACCTTGCCACGGAGATCGTCGAAGTCGAGCGGCGGCGGGTCGCCGAGCTCCTCGAGCCCGAGGTCGTAGAGCGGGCTTCGCTTACGGACCTCCCATTGCCGCCGCTGTTCGATTCGCTCGAGAGCGATTTCCAGATCGGCCCGGTCGACGTAGTAGAGGGCGTGATCCCGGAAAAACTCCCAGGGCAAGCGGTAGTCGACGTAATGAATCGTGGAGAGCTTCTCGAGCTGAGGTGCAACATCGTTGGCGAACTGCCGGAGCGTGTCCGGATCAGCACCGCGGGCAACAACAGAAACGTATCCCACGCCCCAGGAGCGCTTCTCGAGCTCGTCCAGGCTACGAACGCTCTGAAACGAACGAGGCAGCAGCTTGGTGAGATCGGTGTCCACCGACAGGCCGCGGGCCGCCCAGCCAGCGACGACCAGAGCGGCGGTAGCGATGAGCAGCGCAGCCCACCGTCGCCGATAGGCCAGCCTGGCAAGCCGGCCCAGCGCCCAACCGATCCCGGAAGAAACACCACCTCTCTTTCCGCCTGCCATGGTCAACACCGCCTCTTGGGCGTGCCGGACTCGGCCGAGCAGGCAGCCAGGTGAAGGCTGCGCCACCGACCGTTAGTGGGAGCCGCCCACATGTTCGCCTTCACACAAGCCGGGCGTCGATGGTGGGGCCGACGGCTCGCGCCCGCCCGGACAGCTCTGTCGCGCGTCATTCGCTCGTCGGGTCGCCGCGACGAGCGATGGGCTGACGACGTCTCGCAATTGCTGGCGCGCTCGGTAAACGAAATCGCGCTGTAGCGGGTAGTTCCAGCAAAGGAACACCAGGCACCTCACCAGGACCCATGCCGGTCGATAGTCCGGCCACGGCAGCAGCAGCGCTACCGCCACCCCTCCCGAGTTGAGCAAAGCACTCGTGCCACTCACCATGGCGTAGCGGATCGCCTGCGGCGCGACACCGTCTCGAGAGGCAAACGTCCAGACTCGATTCATGGTGAAGTTGACCACGGCACCAACCGAGCACCCGATCCCCGTGGCGACCCACGGGGAGGCGCCAACAAACGTGACCAGCGCCATCACGGCACCGAAATCGACCGCCGTGGCCAGCGTTGCCGACACGACCGCGCGCGGTATGCCGCGACGATCTGAGTATGTGCCGAGCTTGGGCGCCGAATCGTCGAGCGCTCGCAACACGTGGATCAGACGGTGCAGCGCAGTAACGTGAGTGCCGACGGCAATGAAGACCAGCGCGGCAACCAAGAGCAGATCGTCAACCACCACGATGCTAGCGCCCACCACCTGCGCGACGACATCGTTGAGGGCCAGCGCAAAGCCGAGCATGACCACGCGTTCGGGACGCTGCATGAGGCCCACGCGCACCTGAGCGCCGAGGGCTTCCCCACGGGCGCGCACATAAGACACCAGAAACGTGCCCACGAGGGTCGCCATGACGACGGTGATCATCCAGCTCTGGTGGAAGTACCAGCCGAGACCTACGAGAACGGCAGCATCGGCGTAGCGGTCCACGATCGAATCGAGGGCGGCACCGCGACGGCTCGC
>JAUVCD010000248.1 GCA_030590865.1 Myxococcales bacterium
CCTTCGGCCTGGTCGGTCTGGTGGGAGGCTGGCTCACCGCCGAGCTGTGGCATATCGGCGACGCTCTGGGCAACGCGCTGTTGCCGGGCACGACGACCCTGGTGGCTGCCGGTCTTGGCTGGATGGCCCCACGAGTCTGGAGCGTGAGCCCCATCGCACTGGGGTTTGCGGTGCTGCTCGCTGGCGCGCTCAACGGCGCCCTCAACCTGCTGGTGCTGCTGTTTGGGTTGCTGGCTACCAAGGGTGGCGATGGTGGAGAGATGATCCTGGTGCTGCCACTGCTGGCGGCGCTCTTCGGTGCGGTGGTGGCCCTACCATTTGTGCCCGGGCTGCTGGCCATTGCTCGATGCCACCGGCGTCTCAGTCGGGCACGGGTCGGATCGGTCGTCCGAGAGGCCTATGACCGAGCCTTCTGGCGGAGCTGTGCCATGGTGGTCGCCGGGGGCTGCGCCACCACGCTGCTCGACTCGCGAACGCCACGACTCGCTACCGCGATGGTCTCGGTCTTGGCTGGCGCCACCGTGGTCTTGACGACCCTGATCGATCTACGTGGCCTGAGCCAAGTGCGCCGACTTGCGCGTCAGATGGGTCGCAGCCGAGCTGGGGTGATGAGCGCCGCCGAGCTCGGCCTGGCCCGTCGCGCTGGCTTGGTTACTGACCTGGGGCGTGGCGATCAGGTCGTCGCCACGCTCGACGCAGTGATCCACGTCTATCGGGACGTGGAACGTCCCAGAGCCATTTATCGTGGTGATCTCGAGCACTGTCGAAAGACGCTTGTTCGGCTCGCCATCGGCAGCATCGGGATGAGCGGCGCAGCCTGCGCGCTGGCATGGCTGCACTGGACCGCCCATTAGCCCCGCCTACGGCTGCCTCAGCGGCAGCGGACCGGAGAGAAACCGCAAACCTGTCGCCTAATCGGTCGGCAGGCCATCCCGCTCGATGACGAGCAGCTGGGCCGTTGCCGTTACCGGCAGGGCGGGCACGGTGACCGCCCCATCAGCAGCCGCAGCCACCGGAGCGCTTTCGTCACCGCCACAGGCCAGCGCGACGCAGATCGCCGGGACCAGCAAGATGCGCGCGCCATTCATTGGGGCGCATGAAGCACAGAGGCGCACCGATCGCTTGCGACCGACCTCCCGCACCAGCCAGTCTCAGGACCGCTCGCAGGTCAGAGCTGATGGCGTCAGCCCTGGTGAGGCTGGGTCACTCTAGGAGCGCCCCCCGATCCGCTACTGACCGCCGGCACCGCCAGCACCGCCAGTATCGCCGCCGCCACCTGCCTCGCCGCCGGCACCTCCCATGTCGCCCCCGAAACCACCGCCGATGCCGTAGGCTGGCGCATAGCCGCCGTAGCTTCCGCCCACCCCATAGGCAGGCGCATAACCGCCCCAACCGCCCGGCATGCCGTAGGCCGCACTCTCCGCCCCGGTCCCCGAGCTCGTCCAGGCGCCTTCGCCTCCGCTGCCGCCCTCGCCCCCTTCGACGTCGCTTCCGCAAGCCGTCACGGCAAGGCCCGCACCGAGCACCATCGAAAGCAACGCGCCGCCTAGACCTGGCGAACCGACCCGGCCGGCACACCGATCCAGATCGTTACAGATCGCGCTCAGTTTGTGTCGTAGATCCCGCTCTGACATGGCATCCCCTCAACTGGATAGTACCACGGGATCGACGGTCCTGGTCCGAGTCGAGGTTCAGCCCCAAGTCGAGGTCGGGGTCGACAGGGCCGTCGAGAGCCAGGTCGAGGGCCCCTCCGCCCCTTCTTGCGGTAGACTCGCCGCCATGCGTCTCATCCCCTCTGTGTCGATCGTCCGTCTTCGCCTCCCGAGCTGGTGGCTCGGTCTGGGAGGCTGGCTCGCCCTCAGCGCCCTGGCCTGTGGCTCCAGCCCCGCCGTGCCTCCTAACGCTCCGGGTTTTGACCCCGAGGGTCAAACCAAGTGTTCCGTTGCCAAGAGCCAGACCAAGCCGCTCATCGTCGAGTGGCCTTCGGCGGACCGCATGGCCCTCGAGACCCAGCTCAAGGGCGGCTTGGTGCCGGTCCGCTACACGGGCTGCGAGATGCAGGTGCTCAGTCACTGCACGGCTCCCGGCAGCTACAAGTATATTTCCGCGACGCGGCAGGACGATGTGCTGCGCATTCGCAACGAGGACGAGCTCTACGCCAGCATTCCGGTCTACGCCGCCAGCTTCGAAGGTGCGCTCAGCACCAGCGGTCAGCTGACGGTCAACATGTCGATGGTAGGTCGATTCCTTGCTGATCGAGCGGTCTTCCACGTCGCTGATCTCGAGGGCGCCTGTCAGGGCGCCACCCACGTAATCACCGGCACGACGGTGGGCGCCTTCGAATTCTACTCAGGGGCGGACAGCGAGGTGGGGGCGGGCGTCAACGTTGCCGGGATCGCCAAAGTCGGTGGCCGCCAGCTGGCTGCGAAGGAGACCATCAACAAGGCAGGCGCCACTTCGGCCTGCGATGGTGCGTCCAGCAATGACGAACAGCCACCTTCGGGCTGCGGTGCCTTGATCCGCATCGAGGTGATGCCCCTCGAAGGGGTGACTCCAGCGCCCACAGCGGTGGCTTCGACAACGGCCGACTCGTCACCGGTGGCCGCTCCACCCTCGGCCGGTCGCTGCGACCCGACCCGTCTCAACAAATCGTGCAAGAGCCAGAGCGACTGCTGCTCCGGCGAGTACTGCGACGACCCCTGCGATCTCAACAGCTCATGGTCACCGGCGACCCGCCAGCTCTTTGCAGAGCAGGCCTGTCCAGACCCCACCTGCACCACGATACCTTCCGAGTGCCAGGGCAGCCGTCCCAAGCGGACCTGCCGCTACGACAGCGAGTGCTGTCATGACGAGCGCTGCCACGACCCATGCAACGCCAGCCTATTGCCGGCGACGCCAACGCCGAACCTGCTAGGCCAAGGCTCGCCGGCGTGCTCTAAAGAGTCGACCTGTCGAAAGAAGTGACGAGGGAGGCTAGACTGCCCCAGCAGGCAGCTCAGCTCACATTCTGTATCAATCGCCAGCGTTGCGAACCCAGCCATTGCGCAACAGGTTACCTCGCCCGGTCGGCCACAGCAGGCAGTTGTCCGACGATCCCGGCACGGTGTAGACCAATACGCTTTCCACCTGATCCTCGGCGTCTTTGAGGGACACCACGATCTCGAGCTGGTGGTCACCGTCCACGTCACCAATGGTGGGCACCGCCATCGACCCTCGCCGTGGCAATGGCACCTCCTGTTGTACGTTCCCGCCGGCATCCAGAATGAACAGCGAGCTCTCGTCGTCGCTGAGCGAGTAACTGTTGAACACCACTTCGGGCAGGCCATCACCCGACAAGTCGGCGACGGCGACCCCGGTGGTGAGCACCGTCTCGCTCTGGGTGTAGGTCATGAACCAAAGCTCCTGACCCGTTGCGTCGACCGCATGGATTCGGCCGTCGAACCCCGCAAAGATGAGCTCTGGTCCAGGGTGGGTCGGGTCGATGTCCGCTACCGTCACCTGATTGGTGGCCGCCACCATATTGTCTCCTAGATCCCAGAGACCGGCGAGATAATCCGGAAAGTGTATCGGCGTCTCAAAATGAGCCAGGCGACTAGCATCGCCGTGAATGGCCCATAGGGCCACACCCTTCAGCCGATCGTCTTGCGATGCATTCTGCACACTGGCAATCATGATGACGTCGTATTGGTCATCACCGTCGAGATCGGCGATTGCCGGCGGCGTATTGGTGAAGTGGGCCTGTAGATCGGTGGCCTCATTGTCCGGCCAACCTTGCTGGGTGAGCGCCAGATCGTGCAGGTAGCGCACCCCAGGTGTCTTCACCGACGGGAGGTCATCGGAGGTATCGAATGCCTCCCCGGTTCCATGATGAATGCTGACATAGGCATTATCGTGGGGCACGACGATATCGTGATGCCCGTCACCATCGAGATCGCCAATGGCGACGTTCTGATCGAAGGCCCCGGCGATGTAGCACCGGTCGTCTTGCTCGCATCCCGAGCTACCGGTCGTCATCGGCGGGAAGCCAGCCACTGGAGCGCCATTGGCATGGAAAGCGTGAACGACGTCCGGCTCGTGGTGAGTGCTCGCCACGACGATGTCGAGTTGACCGTCACCGTCGACGTCACCGGCTGCGATGCTGCGTAGCTCATCGTCCCAGGAGATGGGGAAGCCGGTGAGGGTCACACCCTGAGCGTCGAGCATGAAGATCTCGCCCCGCGCGGCGACGACGGTCTCGAGCTGTGCGTCGTCCCGAAAGTCAGCCACGATGGGGCTGGCCCAGATGCGCTGGGAGGAGACCTCGTTCTGCCACTTGATGGTGCCGTCAGGCGTGAACGCGTAGACGATGCCATAGCGCACCACGACGATTTCGTTGGTCCCATCGCCGTCGAGATCGGCGATGGCGGCGGAGGCCAGCCAGCCTTCTTCCCATCGGTCAAACAGGGTGAGGGAAAGCTCGAGGGGAGCCACGTCGGCGCTGCCGGTAGCCGCCGGGTCACAGGACGGCTCCGGGGGGAGCGGGATGCTGCCCCCTCCGGCGCCCGCAAAGCCCCCATTGGCGCCGTCGCCAGCAGGCTGCCAAGACTCGTCGTCGCTGCAGGCGCCAGTCACGAAGAGCAGCACGACCGTGGCGGCCAGGAGGCTGGGGCGGTGGCCGAAAACGAGCGACCGAACCTGGAAGCCAGGACAGTTTTTCATGGGCCCAGGCTATCAGAGTCCCCGCCACCTCGGGAGCCCGTAGAGTGCTCAGTCAGCCAAGGGGCTTGGCGAGCAGGGATCGCGGACCAGCAGGCTTGCGGCCTGCCGCTGCAGGCCTATCATGCTCCCATGACGCCGACCAAGAGCGCCCCGGTTCTCCGTGCCATCGAGGACGGAGAGCAGTTCGCCTATCTGCTCGAGCGGGCGCTCGAGAAGGTCACCGGCGAGCGCAGCGCCGCCCTCTTGGCCGAAGCGCTCGAGCGGGCAGGCCGGACGTTGCCTACCTCACGAATCACCTTCTTGGCCTTCGTATCCGGTGCCCTCTACGACGTAGTGGAGGAAGCGCTCGAGGTGGACGCGGCAGACGAAGTCATCTCCCTGGTGTGTGAGAAGATCGATCGCTGGGTGCGCCACAATCGCTCAGCAACGCCCACCCAGGCGCCAGCGCCAGGCGCTTCGAAGACGGTCCTCGTGGTCGATGACGACCCGCTGGTGACCAAGGCGCTCGGAAGGCTGCTGAAGTCGGCAGGATACAAGACCTTGTCCGCCGCCACCGGCGACGAAGCCCTCGATCTCTGCGTCAAACACCGCCCGGCGGTGGTGGTGACCGATCTGGACATGCCCCTGGTGGGCGGCCGGCAGCTGGCCGGCCTGATCCATATGAGCCTCGGGGATGACGCGCCACCGATTGTCCTCTTGACCGGTAGTGACTCAGCGCCGAGTGTCCACCAAGATTTCGTCTCGGTGCTGATGAAACCGGTGGACGGCGCGACGCTCTTCACGGCGATCAGTGACGCCCTGTTGCGCGAGTCGGCGTGAACCGCTTGAGAGTGAGCTGAGCCTGGCAACGACATGCGGATCGTCGGAATGCACCGACGAGCTGACCGGTTGCATCGGTGATAACCTGGCGCCCCGTCCAATCGGAGGAGGTTTCCTGCCATGGCCATCATCGACTCCCTGTTGAAGCTCGTAGCCGTGCGGAGCGCCGAGGCCCTCGTGGTCCAATCGGAACAGGTCCCCCACCTGGCCAAGGGCAGCGAGCAACTCGAGCTCTCCATGCCACCCCTTGGCTCGGATCTCATCAACACCATCCTCGACCAAATCTCAGACGACGATTGTCCGGCAGGCTGGAACCGTAAGGACACGAGGCACACCCACTACAGCTCTCCCGACGGCACCCGCTTCGACGTCCAGATCGAGTCGACGCCCGAGGGGCATCGCATGACCTTTCAGTCAACCCTGGAGCAGGAGCCCCAGCGGGCACCGGTAGAGCGGCACCCCCGCTCGACTTCAGACTCGGCGCTGCCCTCCACGGCCCACTCCAACCCACCGGCCACGGCCCAGCCACAGACGGCGGCTCCCTATCGCGGCAGCCCGGGCAACATCGCGGACCTGCTCACCCAAGCCGATGCCCTCGACGCCTCTGATGTGCTCCTGTCGTCCAACGCAGCGACCCGGATCCGCGTCGGCGGCGAGTTGCGCGCCACCGAGCAGGGCCCGCTGAGCGCCGATGACATCCTCACCTTCCTCGAGCCATGGCTAAGCCGCGGGCACACCGAAATGCTGGACGAAGCCGGTAGCTGCGACCTGACGATCCGTCGGAAGACCACGGCGGCGACCACTCGTTATCGCGTCAACCTATTCAAACAGGAGCGCGGCCTCGCTGCCGCGTTCCGGCCCATCAGGTCCCAGGTTCCCACTCTCGAGGATCTCAATCTGCCAGCGGATTTCCATCATCTAACCCGCCACCACTCGGGCCTGGTCCTAATGGTCGGCACTGCCGGCTCAGGCAAATCCACTACCCTCGTAGCGCTGATCGAACACCTCAACCGGACCACCGCCAAGCACATCATCACCCTCGAAGACCCAATCGAATACACCTATGTCCCCCAAGGGTGCCTCATTCATCAGCGTGAGGTGGGCACTCACGTGGCTGACTTCAGCACCGGGCTGCGGGCCGCACTACGAGAGAGCCCGGATGTCATCTTGGTTGGAGAAATGCGGGACCGGGAAACGATAGCTGCTGCACTCACCGCCGCCGAGACAGGCCACTTGGTCCTGAGCACGCTGCACAGCGGCAGCGCCGCCATGGCCATCGATCGGGTCGTCGATGTCTTCCCGGAGTATCAGCAACAGCAGGTCCGCTACCAGCTCGCCGACGTGCTGAGGGCCGTGGTCACTCAGATCCTGTTGCCGTCCAGAGGTCCTTCACTGCGCGTGCCGGCCTACCAGAAACTCGTGGTCACGCCGGCGGTCTCCACCAAGATCAGAGAGAACCGCGGCCACCAATTGGAGACTGAGCTTCAGAAGGGCGCAGCCGCTGGCATGGTGACCCTCGAGCGCAGCCTCGCGAGACTAGTGCAGCAGGGAGCGCTCAGCCTCGAAGTAGCGGAAGCAGTGGCGCCCGATCCGGTGCTGCTCACCGAAATGGTCCAACGGAGCGAGCCCCTCCGGTAGCGCCCCCAGTCTCATCCCCCCTGGGGGCTCGCCACCTTCGACGACCGGTTCGAGCCCCCGGATCTTCAACGAGCCGCAGCTCGAGAGGATAGCCAACGCCCGCAGCCGCCCCTACTTGGGTCCCGCCGCGAGAACCTCCTTGGGGGCGACGTCGGCATAGGCCTTGAAGTTCTCCTTGAAGCTCTCGGCCAGAGCCTTGGCCTTCACGTCGAAGGCGGTCGGATCTTTCCAGGTCTTCTTGGCATCGAGCACATCGGCCGGCACGCCGTCACATTCGGTGGGCACCTCGAAGCCGAAGAAGGG
Source organism: Myxococcales bacterium (assembly GCA_030590865.1). GTDB lineage: Bacteria > Myxococcota_A > Polyangia > Polyangiales > Polyangiaceae > JAPYTK01. Next base: position 7,459 of record JAUVCD010000248.1, read on the forward strand.
ATTGGTGCGCGTGGGAGCATCCCTGAGCTTGCCGGACAGAGCTCCATGGACCACTGCGCGGCTGTAGGCGATGGGCATGCGCTCGCCGGTTCCGTAAGGACCACCACTCCACCCTGTGTTGATGAGCCAACAGGCCACCTTGTTGTCCCTCATGCGGTCGGCCAACAGCTTGGCGTATTCGTAGGGGTGCAACATCATGAAAGGCTGACCAAAACAAGCGCTGAAGGTAGCCATCGGCTCGGTCACGCCCTTCTCTGTACCCGCAACCTTGGCGGTATAGCCCGACATGAAGTGATACATGGCCTGCTCTGGGGTGAGCCGCGCAATCGGCGGCATCACGCCGAAGGCGTCGCAAGTCAGCATGATGACGTTGTTCGGGTGAACGGCGCGCCCATCGCGGATCGCTCCTGGAATGTGAGTGATCGGATAGGCGGCCCGGGTGTTCTGGGTCAGCGTCGCATCGTCGAGATCGACCCGGCGCGTCCAGGCGTCGTACATCACGTTTTCGAGAATGGTGCCGAAACGCCGTGTGCAATCATGGATCTGGGGCTCCGATTCGGAAGACAGACGGATGACCTTGGCGTAGCAACCGCCTTCGAAGTTGAACAGGCCATCGTCACACCAGCCAATCTCGTCGTCACCGACCAGACAGCGTTCAGGATCGGTCGAGAGAGTGGTCTTGCCGGTGCCGCTCAAACCGAAGAACACGGTCGAGTTACCATCGGTCTTGCCGACGTTGGCCGAGGCATGCATGGACAATACGTCCTGCAGCGGCAATAGGTAGTTGAGCACGCTGAAGGCTGCCTTCTTGATCTCGCCACCATAGGCGGTGCCGCCGATCAGCACTTCCATCCGGCTCAAGTTCAGCACCACGAAGGTCTCGCGCTCGACGCCGTCTTCCTCGGGCAATGCCAGGAAGCTCGGTGCTTGAATGATGGTGAGCTCTGGCGTGAAGTCCGCCAGATCTTTCACCGGCGGCCGCACCAACATCGTACGGGTGAACAGATTGTGCCAGGCGGTCTCGTTGATGACCCGCACCTTGAGCCGGTACTTGGGATGATTGCCGCAGTAGGTGTCCTGGACGTAGAGTTCGCGGCCTTGCAGGTAGGCCATCATCCGGGTGCGGAGCCGGTCGTAGGTCTCTGGAGCCATCGGCTTACCGCTAGGGTTCCACCACAGCTCTTTGGCGGTCTTTTCGTCCTTGACGACGTACTTGTCCTTGGCCGCCCGGCCAGTGTGCTGACCGGAGCGCACGATAATTGGCCCCAGATGGGCCACGTTGCCCTCGCAGCGGCGCACGATGTGCTCGTAAAGCACCGTGGTCCGGAGGTTCCAATGTACCGGCCCGGTGTTGCGGATCCCGTGATGGTCCAGTCCGTAACTGCTTTCGACTTCTGAGGCTTTCATCGAGGTTTCCCTCCCTGGGTTGGCGCCTGAGCCCGGCGTGCCGACGAGCTTGCCCAAGCGTGCGTGCTCGGGACAGGAGCGGAGGGTTTACCCTTAAAACCACGGCGCCGGTAGCGACTATCGACGCCTGGCACCGTCATTTAGGCGCCCTGACCGTCCCGCCGTCACCAGCGGGCCGAGCTTGGGGGTTCGCCCCGACCCGCATGCTCGCCATGCTACCTTCACGGGCGTCAACAAGCTGAGTCGCCGCGCCGATCGCCGCCGCTCAGCACCCTACCGCACAGAAAGAGCAGGCCATGGGACACCTCGGCAACATGAAGGAAGAGTACCGGGACCTGCTCAGCCGCCTCGATGCTGGCTCGGTGACCTTCCCGGAGCCTGAGGCTCCGGCGGCCCGCGCTGCCTGGCGCGAACTGCTCGAGATCTACTACACCCCCGAGGACGCCAAGCTCGCCTGCTGCATCCCCGCCAGGCCCTCACGACTCGACCAAATCGCCCGGCGGACGGACTTGCCACTCACGGCTCTCGAGGCTCGACTCGACGGGATGTGCAACAAAGGTCTGGTCATGGACCTGGTTCACCCGAAGACCGGTGAGGTGCGCTACTACCTGGCGCCGCCGGTGGTGGGCTTCTTCGAGTTTTCGATGATGCGCACCCACCAGGATTACCCGAAGCAACGATTGGCCGAGCTGCTCGACGCCTATGCCCACCAGGATCGGACCTTTGCCGACGAGGTCTTTGGCGGCGAGACGGTCGTGGGCCGCGCCCTGGTGCGCGAAGAGCTCCTCGGCGAGGAGGATCTGCCCGAGGTGCTCGACTGGCAACGAGCCACGACGATCATCAGCGAAGCTCGTACCGTGGGGGTGGGCATTTGCTACTGCCGCCACCTGGCCGAGCATCTCGACCGTGCCTGTGACGCGCCCCAGGAAATCTGCCTTTCCCTCGACGCGGGAGCCGATTTCATGATTCGGCGCGACTGCGCCCGGCCGATCGAGCGCAGCGAGGCGCTGGAGATGCTGGACGCGGCGCGCCAAGCCAAGCTCGTACAAATCGCCGACAACGTCAGAAAGCGGCCCGCCTACATTTGCAATTGCTGTGGCTGCTGCTGCGGCCAGCTGCAGGGGATCAACGAGTTTGATTTGCCGGCCGTCAACCCGAGTGGCTTCGTGCCCCAGGTCGAGGACCAGATTTGCCGAGGCTGCTCACGCTGCTCCCGGAGCTGCCCCATCACCGCCATCTCGATGGTCGCCCGGCGGGTCGAAGGCAAGCTCGCCAACGAGCTGCGGCCGGTCATCGATCTGGAGCGCTGCATTGGCTGTGGGGTTTGTGCTCAAGAGTGTCGCAAACGAGCCCTGAGGATGGTGCAACGAAGCGAGCCGGCCTATGTGCCCGCCAACGTCGTCGAGCGAGTCGCCCGGATGGCGATCGAGCGAGGCCGACTGGCCCAACTGATCTATGAGACCGGAGCGGGCCGCAGCACTCGATTCATGAACAACCTGCTCCAAGTGCTGACGAATCTGCCGGTCGCCAATCGCGTCCTCGCGAGCGAGCAAGTGCGCTCCCGCTTCTTGCGCTTCGCGCTCGGCATCATCAAGGACCCGACCGCGCCTGGCCGGGCGGACGCTCAGCGATAGGCTGCCGCGCAACCGAAGACAGAGCCGAGGCGGAAGCAGAGCGTGAGCTAGTCGCCTCAGGGTAGCGGATCCGGTGGCTCGAGCCCGCTGCTGACCACGGTGCAGCGGTCGTTCGCCTCCGGGCAACCGCAGTGATTGTGACCCAGGTCGCCGAAATTGTAACTGTGCTGATCGCTGTCTTCGCCTTCCAGCGCGAAGGCTGCACAGCGGATGGTGGTCTTCTCGAGGCTCATGGCGCTGCCGAAGCTCGCCACCCCTGCCCTGGCGCTAGCATCGATCAAGCTCTCGCCAACGCTGGCGGTCGCTAGCGAAAGCTTGCTGAGGATCGCGATGCCGTCGCCGAAGTACCCGTCTGGACGAGCGAGGGTGTCCCTGACGATCGTGTTGTGAACCGTGAGATCCGATCCGGCAACGAAGATGCCGGCATCATGGTTCTGCTCCACCACCGAGCTCTGCAGCGAGATGGCGGACCTGATGGTGGGATCGCATCCTGCCTCCACAGTGCAGGCCATCAGTGCGGACACGCCGCGGCCGGTGACCAGACCGGCGGCCCGGGGCAGAGTCCCTCCGATGACGGTACTCTCGATGAGCGCATCCGAACCGCCGACGAACACCCCGACGTCGTGGTTGTGATAGACGAACGAGCTGCGCAGGGTGAGGTTGGCGCGGCTATTGGAATCGCAAATGCCCTGGTCATCGCAGGTGGGCTGGACGCTGACCCCACGGCCGGTCATTTGGCTGGCCAGCTCGGGCTGGGTGAATCGGATCACCGAACCCTCGATCAGCATGTCCGAGCCTGCGAGAAAGATCCCCATGGCGTGGTTCTGCTCAACCACCGAGCTGCGAATGGTCACCGCGGATCGCAGTGACACATCACAGCCCTGGGCGGTGCATCCCACCTGAGCTGCGACACCGAAGCCTTCGCTGTTGCTCCCCAGCGCGGGCAAGGTAGTGCGGATCACGCTGCGCTCGATGGTGACCTGGGAACCGTCGATCAACAGGCCGAGCTGGCGGCTCTGCTCGACGAGCGAATCGGTGATGGACACGGCCGCGGGACCGAAGGCAGAGAGGATGACCATCCCCCAGGCGCTCGTGTCGTGCACCCAGAGCTGATGAACCGTCACGTCGACCGATCCGGTGACGATGAGCCCGTCGGCGCTGCCGGTCACCGACAGATTGCGCACCGTGCTCCCGCTGGAGCCTTCGTGGATCACGATGGCACCCTCGCCGCTGCCCGTCCCGGCCACCTCGACTTGCTCGGGACACACGCCCCACAAGGTGACCGCCTTGTAGGCAACGACCACATCTTCGACGTAGCTCCCTGCGGCGATGGCGACGAGTCCGCCACTGGCACAGGCGTCGACAGCCTCGGTGATGGTGACCCAGGGGCGCTCGGCGCTCCCGTCGCTATCGCTCCCCAAGTAGCCGCCATCGACGTGCTGGGTCTGAGGTGTGGTCGGGATGTCGCCCCATTTCCCTGAGCCACAATCAGCCACAGGTCGACAGCTATCTTCGCCGACGGCGGCCATGGTGCCATAGGGACAGGGCTCGACCGGAACGATGGGCACACACGTGTGCTCGCCGTCGTGGTCAAAGCCAGCGGCGCACTGCTCGGGGGTCATCCCCGGCAGGATGCAACCCTCCCCGCTATCGAACGCCGGCGGCTCACAACCTGGCCCGTCGGCACCGGCTCCCGAGCCACCGCCGCCGTCTTCTTCGCCGCCACAGCCCGCCATCAGCAGCAACGAGCAAAGCCAAAGCGCTCCAGTGGAGATCACAGCCCGGGAGTGCGAAACCCAATGGGTCGCGCGCCGATCGCGACGAGCCG
>JAUVCD010000929.1 GCA_030590865.1 Myxococcales bacterium
AAGAAGACCGACTGGCGCCTGTTGGTCCTCGCGGTGGCTCACGGGGTAGCCATCGCAGGTTTCATCAGTGCGGACACTCAGACGGTCCAGGCCGAGCGGAGCGGGTGGCGCAAGATCGACCGTGAGGCGCTGATGGAGAAGATCCGATCAGGCGATTTGGTGCGCCACGAGGCGGACTGGTATCGCGTGGTCCCCGACCAGGGGGGATCAGGAGATCCGGGGCAGGGGCGATGAGCAGCGTCATCTGCGAGCTCTGTCCCAAGCTCTGCCTCATTCCCGAGGGCGGAGCCGGCGATTGTCGCATCCGAGTGAACCTGGACGGCAAGCTCTGCGCGACGACCTGGGGGCGACCGTCGGCGGTGCATGTCGATCCGGTGGAGAAGAAGCCGCTCTTCCACTTCTTACCGGGGTCCTCGATATTCTCGATCGCCACCGCAGGCTGCAATTTGCACTGCCAAAACTGTCAGAACTGGCAGCTGTCGCAGCGGGGCGGTGAAGCGATGGAGGAGATCTTTCGGGCGCCGCCTCAGACGGTGGTGGGTGCGGCGCTCGGCAAAGGCTGTCGGTCCATTGCCTATACCTACTCGGAGCCCATCGTCTTCTACGAGTACGTCTATGACACGGCGCTCAAAGCACAGGCCCAGGGGCTCAAGAACGTGCTGGTGACCGCGGCCTATATCAACGAACAACCGCTGCGAAAACTGTGTCAGCCCATCGACGCCGCCAACGTGGATCTCAAGGCCTTTGACGACGGTTTCTATCGCAGTAACTGCAGCGGGTCGCTCAAGCCGGTGCTCGACGCATTGGTCGTCCTTCGGCAAGAGGGGGTCTGGGTCGAGATCACCAACTTGCTGATCCCCACCATGAATGACGACCTGGTGATGATTCGGCGGATGAGCAAGTGGATCGTGGCCGAGCTAGGCGCCGGCACGCCGCTTCATTTCAGTCGTTTCCACCCTCAGTACCAGCTGCGCAACCTACCGCCGACGCCGGCCGAGACTCTGGAGCGGGCTCGTCGCGAGGCCATGGAGGCCGGACTGCAGCACGTCTATATCGGCAACGTCTTCGGCAATGACGCTGAGTCGACTCGCTGTCCTCACGACGGCACGATGTTGATCCGCCGCACCGGTTATCGGATCGAGGAGAACAACCTGCTCGACGGGCGCTGCCCCAAGTGCAACGAGCCTATTGGGGGGGTGTGGGAATGAAGGAAAGGACGCCAACCATGGCACCACAGCCTGGGCCTCCACAGATCTTGGCGCCCCTCGCGCGAACCCGGCGGGCATTGCTCGGCACGCTGCTCGGCGTGGCAACCTTCACCGTGGCCGCTCTCACCGCCAGGCTGCGGTGGCGGCGCCGCCGGCGGGGGCCCCAGGAGCGTGAGCTGTCGGAAGCCAACCTCTACGGACCCCACGATCTGGCGGGGTAGACCCCGTGGTCTTGGGCCCTGTCCGAAGTCTGAGATCAGGCGGCGATCGTGGCCGCGATGACGCTCGCAACTACCAGGGCAGATGAGGCCCCTCCCACACCCCGCCGCCAAAGGTCGTCATCACCAGCCGCGAGCTGTCTCGGGGATCGACGTTGATGCTCTGCACGTTGGAGAAGGGGAACGACTGCCAGTGCTGCCACGCGTCGCCGCCATCCTGGCTGAGCCACAACCCGTGGCCACTCGATCCGGCGTAGACGAGGGAGCCATCGTCGGGATGGATGGCCACCGACATGAAGTGGTCGTAGCTGGCGCCTCCGGTTTGGGCCACCTCAGCATCGGTGAGCACGTGCTCCCACGAGCCGCCGCCGTCGAGGGTTCGGTAGACGCCGCCCTGGGAATGGCCGGGCGCCGAGGCCGCCGTCACGAAGAGCACCTGGTCGCTGGCCGGGTCGAGGGCCAGGTTCGTGGCCCATACCAGCCCGAGGGATCCCGAGATGTCGGTCCAGCTCTCCGCCCCATCGTCGGACCGCCACACCCCGCCGGGGATGGTGAAGCTGTTGCCGTCACGTAGCGCAGTGATGAGGGCATAGAGCACCCCCGTCGCCGGGTGGCGCCGTACCCGATAGATGTGGAGGTTTCCGGGATTGCCCAACCCGCTGGATTTCAGCTCCCAGCTCTGCCCGCCGTTGGTCGACTTGTAGACGCCCTGGCCGAAGATACCTGCATAGAGCGTGCGCTGGGTCGTCGGCGAGGTCGGATCGAGGGCGATGGTGGTGCACGGTAGATCGGGGAGCCCGCTGCTCGCCGACGTCCACGACTCGGCCTGGTCATCAGAGATGCACACCCCGCCACGGTGCGAGGAGACGTTGGGGTCGTTGACGGTGATGTGGGTCCAGTGGGGGATGTCGTGCCGGTTGCTCGTCGCCGCGACCATCCGATCCGGGACGTCGGGGTCGAAGACGACGTCGTAGAAGGTGTTGGTCCAGTTGCAGCCCGTGGCGCTGTAGCTCCAGGTCGCGGCGCGATCCACGGTCCGGGCAAAGCCGATGTCGGTGTAGGCGATGTACTCGCGGTCCGGGTCGTGGGGGTCCACCAGGTAGCCCCAACTGCTGGTCACCTCCAGGCCGATGCTCCGATACCGCGGGGCCGGATCGCCGGAGAGCACGCCAAGGGCCTCGTTGACCCCCTGCGCCCAGCTGACGCCTCCATCGCGGGTGACGTAGAGGTCGCCCTGGGTCGCGATCATGGCCAGGTCCGGGTTCGCGCGGCTCGCGAAGAAGCCATGGGCGGTGATGTAGTAACCCCAGTGCAGCTCCGTCTGGACCCAGGAGGGCTCCACGTTGATGTCCGTTCCGGTGAGCCGGAAGCAGATCTCCCAGCTGTCGCCGCCGTCGTGGGTACACCAGACTTCGGTGCCACCCACGTTCGCGGCGTAGGCCACCTGGGTCTGAGTGGGCGCCATTTGC
>JAUVCD010000649.1 GCA_030590865.1 Myxococcales bacterium
CGGCAACGACCGGAGCCTGCCACCAAGGCCGTTGGCCCCTCAGGGCGCGGTATATTTGCCATTGGACAGCTCGAGCTCGTAGCTGTCACAAGAGGCTGCACCATCACCCCGGGTGATGCGAACGTAGAACATTGCGGTGTCGTCGTCGCAGGTATTCTTGCCGTCCTCACCAGGCGCGGCGACGCAATCGCCCTCGCCGCAGGGAGCGTCCTCAGTGCAGTTCTGGTCAGTCGTCGGAAAGTCCGTGTACCAGTCGAAAGCGTCGGTCTCGCCAGTCGCCAGCTGTTCTTCCGAGCCACAACCATTGCGGTGCACCGCCATCTCGTAGGCGTTGCCCGGGTTGGTCAGGAATCGGACGTCGACGTGGAACTCATCGCCGTCAGTATCTGGGTCGTCAGTCGCCTCGAAGGACCACCACACGTCGCGACCCGCCGCAGCGGCATTGCCGGTCACGGTGACGGCAAAGCCGGCAGCATCGCTGAGAGCGCCCATGTCGATGGCATCGTTGCATTGGTCCCCAGAGCTCGACGGCTCGGGATCACAACCGCCGCCGCTGCTGCTGGTGCTGCTGCCACCACCACCACCACCGCCGGACGAGGTCGACGAGCTGGTAGTCGAGACTGGCTCGTCCACCGTGGATCCTTTGGCACAGCTGGCGATCCCGACAAGCCCGACGAGCAACAGCACAACGGCGTATCTGATCACCTCAGTCACTCAGCCCTCACCACCAGGACACAGCCATCAGGAGGTCGCTGACACCCCAGGCGCCACCGACCTCTAATTGTAGATCAGCTTATCACGTCGAGTCCGCTCCACGAAAATGGCCTTCGCCGGGGTGCTGTGCTTGCCCGGAAGCAGGACCACAACCCTGCTCGATTACCGCAGTGGACCCCGCTCGGACTGCCCAGGTGTTGGCGACGCGGCGGGCTGTTGGTACACACACGGTCTATGTCCAAGGAGGCGGTGGCTCATCCGGACGAGAGCGCAGCCAGCTCGGGGGATGACGAGCCGTCGCCAAGTAGCGCGGACCGCGGCCCCGTCGCCCAGATCGCCGCCAGTTGGGCTCGCATCAGCCTGCTGTTGGCGCTGACGGCCATCGCCGTCCGAGCCTTCAACCTCTTCGAGATCACCTCGCTCTGGGACGACGCCTACATCTTCCAGCGTTACGCCCAGAACCTGCTGGCCGGCCACGGCCTCAGCTGGCATCCCGCTGGCGAGCCGACCTATGGGCTGACCGCCTTGCTCTACATCATCCCCGCCACCCTGGGTCGAGTGGTCGCCGGGGGGAATCCGAGCCTGGGCGCCATCCTGGCGAGCACGGTCTGCGGTGCCGCCTTCGTGGGGCTGACCCTGCGCCTGTTGTGGACCCATACCGACGGATCGGTGAAGACGCGGGCCGCGGCGACGCTGTTGTTTCTTTTTTGTGTGGCCTGGTCAGCCACGCCCGACCACTTCGCCTCGGGCATGGATACCCATTTCGCGCTGAGCTACTTGGCCATCCTGCTGATCGTCGCCCACCGTTTCGAGCAAGTGCCCAACCGCCGCCGAGCCGTCGTGCTGGGCATCGTCGGGGGGCTCGCCTTCTGGGTCCGTCCCGAGTTGACCAGCTTCGGCCTGGCCATTCCGGCCGCCATGCTCGCTTTCGAGTCCCACCGTGATCAACGCAAGCTGTCCGCGCTGGCTTTGGCGATCGTCGGCGCGGTACTCGGCCTGATCGCTCTGACCAACTGGGCCTATTTCGCCTCAGTCTTGCCGCTACCATTCTACGGCAAATCCATGGGCCGCTACGGCGGTGCGCTGCGCCAAGCCTATCAGGGCGTGGCCGGTCAAGGCCTGGTCGAATTCATCGGCTACTACTGGCCCTTGTTTCTAATCGTCGGCCTGGAAACCACCAGCCGCCGTCGCTTCTTCTGGCGCCATGCCCCACCGCTGGACAAGGCCGTGCTGGCAGCGACGCTGGTGTGTTTGTCCTACTACTGGCTCTTGGCTCTGCCGATCATGGGCATGTCCCAGCGCTTCTATCAGCCCGCCGTCGTCGGATTGGCCTTCCTCGCGGCGCGGACCCTGGGTCGCTGGGAGAAGCAGCTGTCCGGTCCGCTCCGCTCACTGTCCCCAGCAGGCTGGAGCATCGCCACCTGCGCCGCTCTCTTGGCCCTTTGGGCCACGCTGATGCCCAAGCTCGTCGAGGAGGGCAAGATCTTCAGCACCAAGATCAGCTCCCGGCGCTTCGTCTTCGATCCCATGAGAGAGGCAGCCAAGAAGAAGGACGGCCCCAGGAGCTACTGGTTCAAGCTCGACGAGTTCGCCAAGCTGCCGGACGACTTGGTGATCGCCACCACTGAGGTGGGCTTCCTCAGTGCCATCAACCCCCACAAGCGCATCATCGACCTGGCGGGGCTGAACGACCGCGCCTTCGCCCATCGCCCCTTCGATCCAGAGCTGCTGCTCGGTCGCTACCGCCCTGACCTGATCTACATGCCCCACGAGGACTACAAGACCATCACTGAGGCCCTCGTTTCGAGCCCCCAGTTCGCCAACTACCGGCACCTGAGCAAATATCACACCCGAACGCGCAAGTTCGGCGTTGCGATCCGCCTAGACAGCCCCCACTTCGAGGCGATGAACGCCCTCTGCGACCGGCGAAGCAGTCCCAGCGCCGCGGCGATAGACAAACTGCGATCCTACGAGCCCTGAGCGCTGTTGCTGGGGCGCGTGGACCCAGGACCGGCGCTCGTTGAGCCGGCCTTGGAACCCTAGCTATCGGGGCGTCACCCTGACGAGCACGCCACCGTCGCGGCGCAAGGCCACGATCTCCCCACCGCCGTGCAAGTCCAAGTATTGCCGCCACACACCTTCGCAAGTGTCGTTGAGCTCGCACTGGCTGCAGGCCGCGAGAAAGTGCTTCAAGTCGAGGCGTTTTCGGTCCTGCCAGTTGAAGCGCGAACGGCCCCCTTCTACCTCGGAGACACCGTCGTCGTAGCCCTCACTGCGAATGGAACAAGCGGTGGCGAGATCGCGATAGACGTCGCCCATACATTTACGGAGGAGGTGGCTGGACCGCAGCATTTCGTCAGGCAGCACGCAGATGGGAATGCCGCCAAAGGTAAACACCTTCTTGAAGTGGTGCTCGTTCAAGATGACCGCTTTCATGAGCGCCGGGACCACCTCGGTGAAGGTTGGGGTCAGGCTCTGGTCCTGGGCGGCATTGCCCTCAGGCCGGACGAAGTTGACCCGCAGATCCTCGAGCCCGAGCTCGTCGAAGACCAGCTGCAATAGCTTGGGCAGATGGCGGTAGTTCAGGGCGTTGACGACCGTGTTCACTGACAACCCGTCGCGCAGCCGTCCGCCGTCCCGATGGTGGCGCAAATGATCGATGGCTCGTCGCTTCTTGGCAAAGGCGCCAGGCACCTGGGTCAGTCGATCCTCGAGGGCAGCACAGTGACCGTGCATCGAAACGGTGACCCGAGACAGGCCGGCGGCGACGAGCTCGTCGCACAGCTCCCGCCGGTGGAGCACCATTGCGTTGGTCGCCAGGACGATGCGGCTGTACCCGAGCTCGGCGGCGTAGGCGACCGCCGGAACAATGTGCGGATAAACCGTGGGCTCGCCCCCAAGGAAGCCGACCGACAGGTAGCCTTCCGCACGCCAACGCCGTAGCTCGGCCTGGAGTTGCTCCCAGGGCATGAAGGCCCGCTCTTGCTCGTCAGGCACCCCATCGAGGCAGAAGACGCACTTGCTGTTGCAGGTCTTGCCGAGGTTGATCTCAACGTTCCGCCGGCGATCCCGGTAGGGGCTCTCTACCTGATTGGCCCCCTGGTTGGGCCCCTGGTTACCGCTCATGGCTCGTCCCCTCGCTGCGGGTGCAACGCCGCCATCGAGAAGAGGTCATGAGCACGGTCGAACACACCCATGCAGACCGTTCGCTTCAAACAACCGTCACATGGCTCGGCGTGGCAACGCAGCCGTGCAGGTGACCAGGTGTAGACGCTCTTGAGCACCGCCTTACCTGGAGCCCTGGCCCATTCGACGGTGACCCGTGGATCCCAATGAAGATCGTTGGAGAGCGTTTCCCGGGGCCCGAGGATGCACATCGGAACACCAAAGAACCGCACGACGGCACCACCTGCGCGAGCCGGAATCGTCGGCAGGATTTCAGCCAGATCGACGAGCGGTACGGCAAGCTCCTCGTAGCGGTCGAGGGCTCGCCCTTCGGGTGTCGGATTAGAAAGGACGATGAGCGACGCGCCGAGCTCGGCAGCCAGCGACACCGTGTCACCGAGGACGGCTAGGTTGAGACGGGTGACCACGATGTTGACGAAGGCCCCGATCTGAGGCGCCAGCCGGCGAGCCAAACCAAGGGCGGCTGTCACCTGGGCGAAGCTTCCAACTCGACGGGTCAAGCCATCGTGAACGGCGGCGTCAGGACCGTGAAGAGAGAACATCACCTCGTCCAGATGAGGCAAGGCACGCCGCGCGAAGGGCTCCTGACCGAGCATGACGCCGTTCGTCCCCACGCTGGTACCCATGCCAAGCTGCTTGGCCAGCCTAGCCACGGCGACGAACTGCTCGTGAATAGTGGGCTCGCCACCGGTCAGGTGGAGACGGACAATGCCCCTTTTTTGGTGAGCGCGGAGCACTTGCCCCACCTGATCGAGAGAGATGGTCAGCTCGCCGAACTCGCCCATTCGGTGGGCTTCGGAGCAAAACAGGCAACGGTTGGGACAGCGGTAGGACAGGTGCAGCTCGAGCCGGTCGGTTCGCTCGCCCTGGGGCCCAACCCATGACGGCGTAGCCCGAGCGGCAGGCTCGGTGCTCAAGCCACGTCCTTCCGACGCCGCCGATAGGCCGCATAGTCGCCAAAAAGGCTCCGACAGAAACGGGTAAGCTCTCGATCGACTGCCAGGGTCGACTCCCAGATCGCTGGCGGCAAGGCCTCGGCGATCCTCGAGAGGATCGTCTCGCCTTGCGCCGTCAGCGCCGCCACCGACGGTGGGTGGTCCAGGCTGCCTAGCCTCGTCACCTCGAGCAACTCTTCGAAGGCGCTCGCCATCCCGACGTTAGAGCTATGAATCGTGCCGTCCGCATCGATGATCAAGCCGTGGTTGAACAGCGGCGTGGGGGCCCAGGCAAAGAGGTTTCTGACATGCAAGGGAGCCCCCCTTCCCCAGCGGGACTTGATCACTACCCCGATGGCGGCCAAGCCAATACGCAGGGCCTCGAGCTGCTCGGAGCGCCACGAGAGATAGTAGCAAGGCAAGAAGTTGAAGCGGGTCAGCCCGAGCGACAACAGGTGCTCGAAATTGCGCGCTGCACTCGCCGCCGTG
>JAUVCD010000380.1 GCA_030590865.1 Myxococcales bacterium
CCGCGGCAGATGTCGCGATAGCGGCAGACGGCACAGAACCCGCCGAGCAGACTCTCGTCGAAGGTGCGGTTGAGGGAGAACTTGGTCTCGTCTCGCCAGATCTCAGTCAGCGAGCGGTCCGTGACGCTGCCCTCCAGGAACTGGTCCCGATCGTGACGGTCCGAGGGCAGGGATAGACAGCCCTTGACGTTGCCGTTGCTCTCGATACCGATGACCTGGCAGCCAGCCCGGCAGCCGATCCACACGTCCAGCGGCATCCCCTCCTCGCCTCGCAAGGCTGCTTCGTGGGGGCCGTAGTAGCCGATGTTGTGAGAGGGGAAGATGGCGGGCATGGTGCCCTCTTCGGCGCGCAGCTCGGCGATCTGTGGGATGACCCACAATACGTCTGCCGGATCGATCACCAGATCACGGTGCTCGCTCAAGTGACCTGATGGGATCCCCAGCTGGATTTGCCAATGGTCGACTCCGTGGTCGCCGAGGAACTTGCGGAACTCGGGCAGCTGCTTGTAGTTGAGGCGATTGACGTGGCTCACGATGGCCACCGGCACGCCCTGGCTGATGTTGAGATCGATGGCCTTCACGACCCGGCGGAATGACCCCTCGCGCCGCACCTTGTCGTGAGCCTCTTCGTGGCCGTCGAGGCTGAACCCCACATTGGTGAGATGAGCTTCTTTGGCCTTGTCGACGTGCTCCTGGCTCCACAGCCAGCCGTTGCTGAGCACGTTGGTGGCGATGCCAAGATCGCTGAGGTAACGGCCGATCTCGTGCCAGTGGGGATAGAGCGTCGGCTCGCCGCCGGACAGGGTAACGCGGATGCACCCCAAAGCAGCCAGCTCATCGGCCACCTTCTTGCATTCGTCCAGAGTCAGCTCATCGTCCCGGCTGGCGCCAGCGTAGGAGCCGCAATGCAGGCACCTGAGGTTGCAGTACAGCGTCAGCTCCCAGACGCAGAACATGGGTCGGTAGCCGATACGTTCAAGCAGCTCGATCATGTCACTTCGCCATCAGGGTCTATTTGAGGCCTTCGCCACCAGCTCCGCCGTGTGCGCCGAGCAACCCGGTCAGAGGGCAGCATACCACGGGGCCAGAGGTGACATTCGGCGGGTCTGCCGGGTGGCGTCGGACCCAGGTATACTCAGCGCTCATGCGGCTCTGGTACAGCCTGTCGGTCACCGTCCTGGTCCTGCTGCAGCTGAGTTGCGCCGGGCCAGGGCCGGTAGCGCAGCGATCGACACCGGTTGATCCCACGGTCCCCGCCGGCGACGCGGGCCGCCCGGCCCCCTATGATCCCCTCTCCATCGCCGAACGACCCCCGGCAACGCTGCTGCTGCCATTGATCAGCCGGCCGACGGAACATGGGGTGACGATCAACGTCGTGGCGCCCAATCACGTGGCCGGGCTCGTGCTGGAGCACCGGCGCCAGCCCCCCGACTCGGGCAGCGGGCCAAGGCTGCAACCTGGGACGCCGAGCAGCGGCGGCGCGGCGGAGGGCGAGTGGCGCCGCGCTGGTGAGCCGCGAGGCGTGGCTGGCGACACGGTCGAGTGGACCCTGGGCGGGCTGGTTGCCGGGGGACGCTACCACTATCGCGTGACCGCCGTCGCTGGGCACCAAGTCAGCGGGTCCTTCGTCACCCAGCGACCGGCGGGCTCGACGTTCAGCTTTGCGCTGCTCACCGATACTCACATCTACCTGCGCGATTTCAGTCGCGCTGAGCTGGCGGCCCATCCCCTGCCAGCGGCCGATGTGGAGCGTAATGGTGGCATCGAGCAGGCGCTCCACGAACGGTGGCCCGAGCGGGCCCATGGCCACGCCATTTTGCCGCGGGTCGCCGAAAATGTCCTCGCCGACGCGCCTGACTTCGTCATCCATCTAGGTGACGTCATCGACCTGCACGGCTTTGGCTTCAACGTGCCGGTCCCCAGTCCCCGCTGGGCGCGCAAAGGGTGGTTGGATTACCGCTGGTTGCTGGGCCCACTGGCCCGACACGCCGCCCACTTCGCTGTGATTGGGAATTGGGACGGCGAGAAGGGCAACTTCACCGCTCAGCAGCGCGCGGCGTCGCGGCAACAGCGGTTCGCCTATCTGCCCAATCCCACTGACGCGACCTATCCCGAAGGCGGCAGCCGCCACCAGGACTACTATGCGTTTCAATGGGGGGACGCGCTCTTTGCGGTGTTGAATGTCATCACCTACACCAAGACGGAGCACGTCTTGCGGAAGCCCTCCAGACCGGACGATTATTCTCTGGGGGATGAGCAGCTCCGCTGGCTCGAGCGCACCCTGGCCCAGGCCACGGCGCGCTGGCGCTTCGTGCTCATCCACCACGCCGTCGGTGGCCGTGGGGGCGACGAAAAGAACTCATCCTACGGACGGGGCGGCGGGCGCGCGGCCCAGGTGGGCGAGCAGGCTCGGTTGCATGCCTTGATGCAGAAACACGGCGTGCAGGTGATGTTCTATGGTCACGACCACGTGTTCTACGACATGGTGGTCGACGGCATCCATTACACCCTGCCCGGTAGCGCCGGAGCGCCCTGGAAGTTCACCTCCGCCGAGACGGGCTACGAGACCTACTGGCCTGATTCGGGTCACGCCCGCGTGCAGGTCGGACCGCAGCAGGTGGACGTCGAGTTGGTGAGCGTCGAGCGGCGGGTGCTACATCGCTACTCGTTGCTCCCATCGAAGGGGGATCGCAAGCCGTAGCGCTGCCGGTTCGGTGCGCCGTCCCTAGACCACAAAGTCTCAGGGAGGTTGCCCATCGATCGAGCGTTGTCCTCGATCGACTTCGTTGCCGTGGAGGACCTGCTGACCTATCAAGACGCGGCGTCGCTGCCCACCGATCTGGCTGGCCAGGCGAAGCAGGAGCTTTCATGACCGACAAGGACGAGCAGGCAGAGTCGCCGGACGAAGCAGAGTCGCAGGCAGAGGCAGAGTCGCAGGACGAGCGAGCCGAGGCCGACGAAGCGGACCCGGAAGACCAGGCCGAGGCTGCGGAGGCGACGAGCCGCAAGGGGATGGGCTTCGGCCAGTCCTACTACATGCTCAACTCCATCGAGGCCTTCGAGCGGCTCGCCTACTTTGGCATCCGGGCGGTGGTGCCCATCTACATCATGCAGGCCACCGAGCCCGGCGGGCTGCACTTGACCGCCCTGGACAAGGGTTGGATCTACATGTGGTGGGCCCTCTTCCAGTCCTTCCTGCCCATCGTCACCGGTGGCTACGCCGATCGCTACGGCTACAAGCGCGTGCTCGGCTTCGCCATCAGCGCCAACGTGGTCGGCTACCTGATGATGGCCTTTCTGCGGGGCTACTACGGCTTCTTCGCAGGCATCCTCGTGCTGGCCACGGGCACGGCGTTCTTCAAGCCCAGCCTGCAGGGTTCGCTCGCCCAGAACCTGACCAAGGACAACTCCTCGCTCGGCTGGGGGATCTTCTACTGGGTGGTCAACGTGGGCGCTTTCGCGGCCCCCTTCCTGGCCACTATCATCCTCGGCAGGCCTCACAGCGCCGAAGGCTGGCGCAACCTGTTCCTCGCCTCGGCCGGCTACACCAGCGTGAACTTGCTGTTGCTGTTCACCTTCAAGGACGTGCCCTCAGGCGCCTCCAAGACCGAGGGTGCGTGGCAGGTGATGAGCCGCACGCTGCGTAACATCCTCGACGTGAGGCTGCTGATCTGGCTCGCCATCATGTCCTGCTTCTGGCTGATGATGTACCAGCTGTGGGATCTGCACCCGAACTTCATCGAGGACTGGATCGACAGCGCCGCAGTCGCCGAGAGTGCGCCCTTCGAGTCGTGGCGCGAGTACGGGGACCGCGGCCTGCTCCGGGTGCCCCAGCAGATCCTGCTCAACTTGAACGCCGGCCTGATCATCATCCTGATCCTGCCCATCTCCTGGCTCGTCCGCCGGATGCGCACCCTCAGCGCCATGCTCATCGGCATGACCGTCGCCACAGTAGGCATCCTGGTGGCCGGGCTGACCAACAATGGCTGGGTCCTGCTGCTCGGGATCCTGTTCTTCTCGCTCGGCGAGATGCTGACCGGTCCGAAGAAGAACGAGTACCTCGGCCTGATCGCACCGCCTGGCAAGAAGGCGATGTACCTGGGCTACGTCAACATCCCGATCGGCGTGGGCGTCGGCATCGGCTCGCTCATCGCGGGTTACGTCTACGACCAGTACGGCGAGAAAGCGACGCTCGCCTTGAAGTACCTGGGCGAGCAACCCCAACTCGTCGCCAAAGCGGCCCGCTCGGCCGACTGGAGTGACGCCCTGGACCGCGTCGTCTCCGTCGGCGGGGTGGAGCGCAGCCGGGCGCTCGCCCTCGCTTCGAAGAGCCTCGGCGTGGAATCGAGCCGCGCTGCGGACCGACTCGTCGAGACCTACCGCTACGACCGCGGGCAGATCACCAACCTGGCACTGCAGTACCTCGCCTTGCACCCCGAGTTTCGCGCCGAGGCACAAGCGGCGGTCGACGACGGCGCAACGCTGAACGAAGAGACCGTCGCCCGCTGGGTGGGCAAGCTGCCCAAGGCCATCGGTGTGAACCGCTCCGAAGCGCTGGAGCGTGTCCGCTTCCTGATGAGCAAGAAGGCCGCCATCCAGGAGACGGCGGTGGTCGACGAGCTGTGGGCAACCTACGGACGCCAGCCCGAGAACCTGGTCAACCTGGCGCTCGAGTACCTGGCCCAGGGGACGCCGCTTGTCGAGCGCGCCGTAGCCAAGATGAGCTTCCCCGATCCAGTTCGCGACATCCCGGACAAGGTCGGCATCGGCCGCACCAAGTCCTTCACCGGGCTGAGCGCCGCTCGCGGCGCCACCGAAACCGAGGTCGAGCAGAAGCTCGCGGCCGAGCTCGCCTCGGTATCCGATCCCGACGACCGCGTCGTCGTCTATCTCATCGGCCTCAAGCACCAGCGCTTCAACGCAGTCGCCCGCAAGAACTGGACCCGCGACGTGGACCAGCTCGACAAGCTCGTGCGCGACGATCCAGCCTCCGTCACTGCAGTACGCCAGCATCTCGGCACCACCGGCCCGCTCGACTACGCCATTGTGGCGGAGCGCCAGGAGGTGGTCCAAGCAGCCCTAGACGCCAAGGACTGGAGCAAGACCCCCGACCAAGCCGCCCGCCTGCTCGGTTTGAACCCCCACGAGGCCAAGGCGCTAGCCGGCGCCGAGCTCGCCAAGTCCCCCCTGAGCACGACCAAGCTGCTCTGGGAGCAGTACCACCCCCAGTACCGAGTCTGGATCCCCTTTGCCATCATCGGCTTCCTAGCCGCCATCGCCCTGGGCATCTTCGGGCAAAGGGCCAAGCGGTGGAAGGACATGAACGCCTAGCCCGAGGTTGGTGCCAGATCGGCCGTCATCGCTGGCCGAGTCATCGCTGGCCGAGCGCGCGCTAGTCGAGGCGCCCCGGCTGGGGTTCACTCGTAGGCGGGCTCGCACATCTTCGAGTTGGGATCACAGTACCAGGGCGCGGATGGTGGCGGTGGACAGTCGGCGCAAAGGAAGGGGCCGCAGCCCTCAGCGACCCAGTAGTCGTAGTTGATCTGCGCCTCTTCAGCCGATTCTGGGGACAGGTCGTTGGCCACCAATTCGCATCCACAGACGTCGGTGATCACGGTCTGGCCGGTGCATTGGAGTGCGTTGATGAGCGGGTCGCACAGCTGAGCACTCCAGATGGAATTCTCGAGCTCTTCCTGCAGGAGATCGCACATACCTGTGCTCCCGCCCGAGCCGCCGGCCGCTCCGGTGCCTGAGGAGGTCGTCGAGCTCGAGGAGCTGGTCGAGCTGGTCGTGGTCGTGGTCGTCGCACCTGCTCCGCCGGTACCCGTAGGGGTTCCTGCGTCCACGACCGACTTGCCTCCGCAGGCGGCGATCAGGCTGATGATCATCGCTGCGCTTGAGCATCCGAGCTTCCACATAGTGCCGGTCTCTTAGCACGAAATGCTATGCGGCGCGGTCGACCGCCTCGCGCAAGCACGGGTTGCCCGAAGGTTACCTCGCTCAGAACCGCAGCGGCTTGTTGATCTGCTCGAGCTTGTCCGCCACCTTGCGCTGGAAGATGTCTCGATACTCATCCAGCGTGGGGATGTGGCCGAGGATCGCGGTCATCGCGGCGATGTAGGACGAGCCGAGGTAGACCTGGGCGCCCACCCCCATGCGATTGTCGAAATTGCGGGTCGAGGTGGACAGCACGGTGGTGCCCTTGGCCACCTGGCCTTGATTGCCCATGCACAGTGAGCAGCCGGGCACGTGGACGTTGGCCCCTGCTTCGAGCAGCACCGCGAGCACCCCTTCGCGGCCGAGTTGGACGTTGCTTTCCCGGCAGGGGGGCACGGTCCAGGCCTTCATTCGGTGCACAATCCGCTCGCCGTCCAGGATGGCCGCGGCGGCCCGGAAGTCGGTGATGTCCGCCATGCACGAGCCGATGAAAATCTCGTCGATCGGCGTGCCCGCAGCCTCGCTCAAGGTGACCGTCTTATCCGGATCGTTGGGGGCAGCGAGCAGCGGCTCGGTGATCTTCGCTAGATCGATCTCCACCACGTCGGCGTATTGGGCACCTTCGTCGGCCTTCCAGTGCTGCGGGCTGTTCAGCCATTCATCCATTCGCGCGATGACCTGTTTGACCTCTTGAGCCGGGTGTCGGGGCGCGAAGGTATTGGCCAGGAAGTTGCGGCAGCTTTGAACGAAGGCGATCTCTTGCTTGGGGTCGTGCTGGAACGCCGCACCGGCCGCCGAGCGCTCGGCCGAGGCGTCGGTGATCTTGAAAGCCTCGTCGACGGTCATCCAGTCGAGGCCCTGCACCTCCAGCACCCGGTCGGAGAATACGTTGACCTTGGCCTCGCCCGGACCGGGGATGTTCACCTTGCCCTGTTGGATCCCAACCCAGGGGATGGCGTGGACCAGATCTCGAACGGTGATGCCCGGCTGGGGCTTGCCGGTGAAGCGGACCAGCACCGACTCGGGCATGTCGAGGGGCAAGAACCCCTGGGAGGCGGCGAAGGCCACCAGATCCGAGCCTGCCGGGAAGGACAGTCCGACTGGGAAGCGGGTGTGGCTGTCGCCGCCGGTGCCTACGTCCGAAGGCAGCAGGAAGCGGTTGCCGTTGGTGTGGATCACGCCGTCGCCAGGTCGGAGATCGATGCCCCCGAGTTCTCGGATGAAATCTCCGACCATGGCCTGCATCGAGGCATCTTTGCTCTTCGGGCCGGCGGCGGTGTGACAGAAGGACTGAATGACCGTCGTTGGGAAACCGGTGCAGGCGAGCTCCTGGATCTCCTGCTGGGTCATCCGTCCGGTGGTGTCCTGGCTGAAGACCACGCTCGCCTTCGGCTCGACGAAGTCGGCGGGCAGCACGCCGGGCAGTCCGGCCGCATGGCCTACCAGCTTCTGGGCCTGGGTGAAGGCCTGGCCTTCAGGGTGAGTTGGCGGATCGGTCAGGGTCACCTTCGACGGTCCGGTCTCGATGCCCAGCTCGGCACACCGTTCCCGGGCCCGGGTGGTGAGCTTGCGGCCGATGATGAGCGCATTGCGCCCGCCCGCCTGGACCTCGTCGAAGATGCTCGCCGGCTCGACCTCGAAGCGTGCGACGACCTCGCCTTTCTCGTCCTGGACTTCGCCCTTCTTGAGGTGGATCGATACCGTCGAGCCTTCCTTCATGCCGCTGGTGTCGCAGCGCACCGGCACGGCGCCACAGCCACGCAAGGTGTTGAAGAAGATGGGGGCGATCTTGCTGGCCATGACCAGGCTGCCTCGCCGCTTGTTGGGCAGGTGGGGAATGTCCTCGCCGATCCACCACACCAGGCTGTTGGACGCCGACTTGCGGCTCGAGCCGGTGCCGACCACGTCGCCGGCGAGCATGAAGGGCGCCTCGTCGTCGGCGAGCTGGTCGAGCCGCTGCAAGAAGTCCCGATCCTCAGGGCTGGTCGACAGCATGGTCAGGGCGTGCAGTGGGATGTCGTCTCGGGTTGGCGCGTGCTGGGCAGGGGAGAAGAAGTCGGTGTTGATCTCTCCGGTCGTGCGCATGACCACCCGCTTTTCCACCTCCGGCCAGGCAGGTCGATCGGCGAACCACTGTCCCTCGGCCCAGGCTGTGATCAGGCTGCGCGCCACGCCGTTGCCCTCTTTGGCCAGATCGGCAACGCGGCTGAGCTGGTCAGGCGAGATGAGATAGCTCGTAGCCAGCAGCTGGCCGGCCTTCTCAGCCAAGGGCCCAGCGGCTGCGATGGTGGCCACGAGCGGATCGCCAGCGGCACCGCCGCCCATGTGGCCGAGTATGGTCAGGGCCTGGTCTGCGCTGAGGTGGGCGCTCTTCAGCTCGCCAGCGAGAACCTTGCCTAGCCACGCCACCTTGGTCATCGAGGCTGGATAGGTTCCCTGTGGGACCCGTTCGTCCAGCAGCCAGCAGAGGGCCTCGGCGCCGGTCTTGCCGGGGCTAATCTCCGGCGCAATCGCGGGTAGCTGAGGCTGCTCGAGCGCTCCAGTGATGGCCTCTACCTGCGCCACGGTCAGGGGCAGCGGAGGGATCCCCTGCTTGGCTCGTTCGGCGATGTGGGCGGTGTAGCTGGTGGCAAACTCTGCGAACGATGAGGCCATGATCTTGCTCCTTTGTCCCTTCCATCGATCGGTTCGGGCGATGTTGTCGGCCCATCAACCCGACCGATCCGCTCAGCCAGATAAGCGCGAGCGCAGGCAGAAAGCACCTGTCGCAAGGCGGTGTCAAGGGCAGCCGCGGCGCTCCAGTGAGGCGCGGCCTGTGGCTGGGCTCGTGGTATCCGGCCCGCTGGAGGATCGGATGAGTCGACAGGTCTCGCGTTCTGCGGTGCGCGCCACAACCATGGCCTTGCTGATGGCCGGTTCGCTAGTGCTCTGGGGGTGTGGAGGAGCGTCGGTCGCGAGCCTCTGCGAAGACGAATGCGACTGCGAAGGCTGCAGCGATGCCCAATTGGATGACTGCATCCACGAGGGCGAGCGCATGGAGGAGGCCTATGAGCAGGCTGGTTGTGGCGACCCGTTCGAGGACTTCATGGACTGTGTGGCCGACAGCTTCAGCTGCGAGGATGGCAATGCCACCCACGACGACGACTGCCGCGACACCATTGGC
>JAUVCD010000743.1 GCA_030590865.1 Myxococcales bacterium
ATCTCCGTCGAGGAGATTGCCCCTTCTCGAGTTGGATTCGGCATTTGCCCTGTGTTCAAAGCAAATGCCTCGCGCTGATAGACACCCAGGCCGCAGCCGGCCGGGAGCTCAAACTCGACAAATACCGGGACCTCGATGCGAGTGGGCCAGTCGAAAACCGCTTTGTAGAACTGCACCGAACGCTCGATGTCCTTGACGGCCAGGATAGTGAGGAGATGGCGCGGCCGTACCTCGGGCGCCCCCATTGGGCTCGCCAGCTCGACCAGATTCCCATCGAGATCCCTGACGTAGGCGACCGTCTGACCCCATGGTTTCGTCTGTGGCTCGACCAGACTGGTGGCACCAGCCTCTACGGCTAGGTGCGGTTGTCAAACACCTAACACGAATAATCCCGGACACCCATCTGGCCGGTCTCGCGTGTAAGATGTGAGGCAAGCATTAGGTTGCCAGACACCTCACAGAATGTCGGTGATGTAGCTGAAGCCGGAATCCGAAGGCTAAGTATCGGTAGCCCCGCCTCGATTCTTGCCGACGAGAGCGCCTGAGTGTTTCAGCGTCCGAGGCATGTTCTCAGGCGAGGGTTGCTGTGGCGAGGGCGGCGATGAGCGAATCTCGTTCGGTCCGTGGCAACCCGAAGAGACAGGCGACACGTTTGGCCAGCCAGGGTCCGTGAACTTGTCTGAGGGTGGCCTTGAGCGACGCAAAGGCGTCGATGAGTCGGGCCATCCAGAACCGTCGGTCAACGAAGGCGGTAGCGAGCCGAAGGCGCTCGAAGACAGCGCCGATGAATTCGGTGGTCGGCAGCGACACGAGCTCGTTGAGGTCGTCTAGCATTGGGCTGAGCAGTAGGTCATGAGCTTCGGTGCGAAGTCGCAGGAGTTCGTGGAAGACGGCGAGGTCCTCTTCGCGTTCGGCGACGTTGTGGGCGATGCCGAGGAGGTAGCGCTGGGGGAAGTCAGTGCGTAGTCTGCCGGCGTTCATCTTTGCCTTGAAGACAGCGACGGCCTCAAGTGCAGGACCGAGTCCAAGGCGAGCGAGTGCTGCCACGAAGCGACCCTCGGGGTCAGAGAGGCTGAGGTCTTCAAACTCACGGGCCATCATGGTTCGGACAACGGGGTCCTCCCGGCGGCGGTCAGCATCACGCCTCATCAGGATGCGTTTCTTGATCTCAAGGAGCCTGTTCTTCGCCGCCTGTCGGTCTTCGGCGGAGACTTCAGCTTCCTCGAAGAGATCGGCGGCGGACTTGCCATTTCGTGCCTGCTGTGGAGCTTGGTTTCGGCCAGCGCAGTAGGCCCAGAGCACATAGAACATAACCCGGCTGACGAGCCTTCGAGGGCTTCGCGAGTGCAGGATAATGTCGGGCATCGTCTGAGCAAACAGGCCAAATGCTCCTTCAACGGTCGATTTATTCTCGGGCCGAAAAGGTGTGCTTGGCATCAGGATGATGTCGCTCTCGTCCATGACTTGCTTGACCTCATCGCTATGGTTTGAGGGCTTGTTGTCGGCGAGTGCTGCAAGCGGCGAGTCGCCAATCGTCTCCACCGCCATGTCTACGGCGTCAATGAGCGCCTGACTGTCTTCGGTGGCAGAGACGTCAAACCCGAGGTGAGCACCTGTGTCCGCATCGACGACCAACTCCCAATTGAGCGCATACGAAATACCATCGAGTTCGACGACCAGGTGTTTGCCATCGGCCATGATCTGGGCGCCTGGGAAAAAGCGTTCGAGGGCACCGCGGATCGCCTCGGCGTCACCTTTACGACGTTTTTGGGGCTGCCGATGACCGCTGAGTTCGAGCAGCGATCGCAGCAAGTGCCAGCTCAGATCAATACGATGATGCTCCCGCAGGACGTCACGAAACACAGTCGGCGGGCCCACCCAGCGCTCCCATAATGCGATGACCTGCTCGGCGACACCGCCGCCAAGCGGGGAGCTTGAAGGAGTTGGCAACGACGCCGGGACGGGGCGTGGGGCTCGTAGCCATTGCCGGAGCGTGCCCTCAGGCACACCGACCAGCATCGCCACATCGGGGACTGGCATCCCGTGAGCCGGGCCGGATGGGCCGAGTAGATCGAGGACGAACAAATGGAACGCGACACTGTGGAAGCCACGGGCTCCGCTGGTCGCGGCTCCAGGATGCTCCATGAGGAAGTCGCGAACCATGCAGACGATGGGGAGAGCGGTGTCGGAGGGCACCGTGGTCGTGTCGTCGATGGGCGGACGACCGACCGGTCGGTGCAAGTTCGGCAACAGCGCCTCGATGGCACTGGCCAGCTCGTACGCTCGGCTTCTTGTGACGCCGAGGGCACCGACGACTTCGCCCACGGTCGGTGCTGGCAAATCGAGGTCTTGAAGAGAACGCAGGGCGAGGATGGTGACGCCGGCTTTGAGAAGAGGCGTGAGTTCTGTGCTCATTCTTGCTACGCTCGCGGTGGCTTCGGCCGCCCAGGGGGGACGGTTTTGGTTTGGGTTTCGTCACCAGAACCTCTACCCGATCCCCTGGGTCCTCAGCTACTTACCGAGAGTCAGCAGCTTCTGCCCCATGAGCCATATTTCAGTCTCCGTGCCCTGCTGGACGACACGGAAGAAGTCCATCGGACGATCACCGAGGCTGATCGTATGAATATCGAGTAGGTTGCCGGCCCCCGCCGCCATGAGCGCTCGAACCTCCTCTTCGCGTCCGTAGTAGCGATCGGCTGGCACCATGATGCCGCCGAGCGAATGATGCGTGCGTTTGTGGTTGTACCAATGAAGGTGCCTGCGAAGCTCACGACGCATCTCGTTGACGTCGTAGAAACGGTGCACTTTGAAAAGCTCCTTTTGGATGTTGGCGTTGAAGCACTCAAGCTTGCCGTTCCACTCTTTGAATTGAGCAGGGATTTGGTCGATGCCCATCTCCGTCAGAAGCCGCGTGAAACGCGACACACCCTTCCACGACCAAAACGCGCTGCCCTTGTCGTGCAGTACCATCTCGGGGCGGCCGTGCCGCTGGGAGGCCTCCTCGAAACAGCGAATCATAGGATCGGCGCGTTCGGCGTCTACTGCACAGTGGCCGACAACGAACCGCGAGAAATCATCGATGATGATGAGCGTAAACACCGAGCATCTATTGATAAAACGCTGGACGAAGTCGAAATGCCATAGGTGATTGGGACGGACCGCCTCAAAGCGTTCGTCGTGGGGTATGCGCTTGGACTGCGGTGGACGATAGCCAGCGTCAATCATGACGTCACGGGTTGTCTTGACCGACACTTTGACGTCTTGGTGACGTCGAAGCTGATTACAAATCTGGCTCGGTCCCAGGCCGGGGTGCTTCTTCCACATCGCCAGAATTTCAGCGTTGCGTTGCTCCTCAACGTCCTTCGGGTCAGGACCTGAGGTCGGCGAGTCGCCTTCGCCACGGGCTGCACGCTCAACTTGCTCCTGCCATTGGTAGAGCGAAAACCGCGCCATCCCAAACTGCCTCGACGCCGCAGTGGCACCGTGCTCGCCCATGTATTCGAGGGCACGAGCCTTCTCAGAGGGGGTGTACTTTCGGGCGACTTTCTTGGCCTTTTTCGATGGGGTCGGCGGCTCATCGACGGCCGGTACCGAGAGGCCGTCAGGCTCGATGACGTTCCCAATCTTCTTAGGTGAACCGTTACGACTGCGCCACGTGTACAGCGCAGTCGTACTCATCCCGAGGCGCTTACACGTCGCCTCAACCCCAATGTCATACGATAGCTTAACCGCCTCGGACCGTTGTTCGGCCGTGTAACGCCGCCGCGAAGGTGCCTCCTGCGAAGGCTCTGGCGTCGCTGCTTCTGTGGGCGTGCTTGTCGCCCCTTTCGATGATGCAACGGGCGCTCGCCAAGCATAGAGAGTGCTGCTTGGGATCTTGAGTTCACGACAGGCTCGCGTCACCCCGATCTTGTGCGAAAGCGCGACGGCCTTGGATCGGTCCGCCGCTGTGTACCGCTGATTGTCTCTTCCCATTTTGACCACCTGGTTGAGCCCCTCCGAGTCCGGAGTTTTCGGGCTGGTTTCAGATGGTCAGTGTGTGACAACGGCAGCTAGCTCTTGAGCTTCGACGGCCTCTCGGTCGCGGAGCGCTGCTGCAGACCGCACCGGTTCAAAAAACTCACCCGTCGAGGTGTCCACCCCCCTCAGACCAAGCGCCACGAGGATTTTGCCCACCATTGTAGCCGCCGCGTCATCACCTCGAGCATGGAACGTGAAGTCAGCAACCGACTCGTCAGCGCCGAGGTTCACATCGATGGAGTAGTCGGGGTGCTCGATCGTGCCCCAGCTCGGATCCGAAAAATCGGCGTGCGGCGCCACGGAACAAATCCGGGAGATGATCTCCGACCGACTCCCGAGC
>JAUVCD010000841.1 GCA_030590865.1 Myxococcales bacterium
GACGAGATCGAGCGGCGCCGACAGAGCGCCTCAGCGGTGCCGTCGGTCGCAGCTCACGAGAGTCTCCACAGCCTGATTGTCGGCATGGGTGACCTGTTCCTCAAACCTATCGAGCCGTTGCTCGACCGCTGAGCCTGGCGGCTCGCGTCTGGCGTGATGAGGCCGTGGCCTCGCTGGCCTCTCAGCCTAGCAGTGCGTTCAGCTCGGCGATGATGGCCGTGCCAACCTCGCTCATCTTCGCAGCCTTGTCTAGACCCACCAGATCGTAGGTGAGCGGCTTGCCTTTCTTCAGCACCGCCTTGACCGCCTTCTCGATGCTCTCGCCGGCTTTGCGAAGCTCGTCGTCGTTTTTGCGATTCCCGAGCCATAGCATGGCTTCGCCGGTGGCCAGGATCATCGCCATTGGGTTGACCTTGTCCTTGCCGGCGTGGCGCGGAGCCGAGCCGTGAATGGGCTCGAACATGGCGTGGTTCTCGCCCACGTTGCAGCCCACCGCCATGCCCATGCCGCCCTGCAGCACGCTAGCCAGATCGGTCACGATATCGCCGAACATGTTGGTGGTCACCAGCACGTCGTAATACTCGGGCTGGCCAATGAGCCATTGGGTGAAGGCATCCACGATGGCGATGTCTTTCTCGACCTCCGGGTAGTCGACCCCGATCTCTTCGAAGATCTCCTCGAAGAACCGGCACCCATCGAGCACGTTGTCCTTGACGATACAGGTCACCCGGCGCTTGCCGTCCTTGGGCGCGCCGTTGCGCTTCATCGACATCTCGAAGGCCAGCTTGATGGCCCGCTCCGAGGCGTTTCGCGTGACGATGCGGACGTCGGTGGCCACTACGCCCTTACCGCCGGGACGGAGTATGCCGCCGATGCCGGCGTAGAGGTCCTCGGTGTTCTCACGGATGAAGAGCATGTTCACGTCCGCAGGCTTCCAGACCTGCTTGTGGGACCCGCTGATGCGCGCCTTGACGCCCTCGTAGAGCTTCACGGGGCGGATGTTGGCGTAGAGATCGAGGCGCATGCGGTTGCCGATCACCGGTGACCAGCCCGCCATGTTGCCGTCAGGCATGGTGACCGGGCCGCGACCGTTGGGCGAAGGCCAGCCCACGGCGCCCAGCAGGATCACATCTGCTGCGTCACACTTGGCCTCGGTGCCTTCTGGCCAGTCACGGCCGTGCTCGAGGAAGTACTGCCCCCCACAAGGTATTTCCTCGATGTCGAAACTGACTGCGGTCTTCTGGGTGACCGCATCGAGCACGCGGCGAGCTTGGGCTGCAACTTCGATTCCTGTGCCGTCGCCCGGCAGCAGGACCATGGAGTAGGTCTTCTCAGTCATGCCTGCTCATGCCTGCGCGGGGAGGGGTCGTCAAGCATCTGCCGGGGGCTCGCCCTCGTTGCTGCCGGAGGTGTCGCGGCGGTGGGCTGACTAGGGCGCCGTTGTCGGCGTCCAGCTCGTCGCGGTGTCGCCGAAGGGGCCGCTGATGACCGCGGCGCGGCCGTTTTCTGGGATTTGAAGCCAGCGGTCCGGTCCCGGCTCCCAGTCCAGGTCGCCGTCGGGCCGGATGGTGACGAATTTGTAGTGGATCTCGCTACCCGCAGGGAGCACAGCGTGGCCGGTCCAGCTGGGGAACAGGCTGGTCGAGGTGTCGAGCTCGATGCCCTCCCAGGGATTCCAGCTGCCGAGCGCCGGTGAGCTGCCGGTGACCACCACTCGGTCGCCCCACTCAGTGGTGCCGTGAATCGCATTGAAGAGCACGCCGGCCTCATTGGGGTGGGGCACCGTCGGGTCATCCATTTCGGCGTAGATCCAGAGCAGGTCGGCGAAGTTGCGCTGATAGGCCTCGGTCGTTTCGGGGATCGTGAGGATCAACAGATCTTCGTCACTGTTGCGGGTGCCGTTGTAGGTCCAGTTGGTCGCGCCGGTGATGACCTTGCTGCCGTCGATGATGGCGTATTTCTGGTGCATGGCCGAATAGGCCCCGATGGTGTTGGCCCCTCGGATGACCAGGGCGCCGGCTTGCTCGAGCTGCTCGTCGGCGTTGCTGTAGCGGGTCTGTTTGTATTCCAACACGGCCCGCACCTGCACACCGCGGCCGATGGCTGCGACCAGGGCGTCGAGCACTGGCTCACTGGTAAAGGTGAACATCGCCACGTCCAGGCTGCTGTTGGCTTGATCGATATGGTCCACCAGGACCTCGTCCAGTCGCTCTTCCGGCGAGAAGTGGAGCGCCATCTCCGCCGTCATGGCACCGCCTTCGACTAGGTGGGGCGTGTCGCCTCGCACTTCGAGGACCTGGCGGCGGTAGTGGGCCACGACTTCGGGATCTCGCACCACGATCATGTTCTCGTCGTTGGCCAGCGCGGCGGTGCCGTTCCAGTTGAACGACCCAGTCATCGCGAACTCGCCATCGATTACGGCGACCTTCAGGTGCATGAGCGAGCGGCTGCCTGATGGCTTGACCCGCACGATATCGATGCCTTGGTCCTCCAGGAAGTCGTCGCCGACGTTGTAGGATCTTTCGGCGTTGCTCAGGTCGACGGCGACCTTCACGTCCACCCCTCGACCGGCCAGCTCGACCAGCTTGTCGAGGTAGCTCTGCCGGCGGATGTTGTAGTGGGCCACCACCACCTCGTGCTGTGCCTGATCGAGCACGCAGAGGGTCTCGAATTCCACGGGATCGAAGGGAGCGAAATAGGCGCGCGGGTGGCCCGCGGTGACCGTCGTGGCGGTGCAGACCACCTCGGTGTGGTGGTCCGAGCTGGCCGACTGGCTCGTGTCGTCAGCGCCGCATCCGGGGCACAGTGACAGGGCTAGTGCGGCAGCGAGGAAAGGGCCCCAGGCGGGCTTATCAAAGGAGACAAAGGTCGTCATGGCGCCATCCAGAGAAGGGAACTGCAGATAAATACATACATTATCTTACACTGTGTGACTAGTGCTTTCCCTTTCAGGGCCACGGACCAGGTCAAGAAGATCCAGTGGCCTCGAGACGCTACGGCGGTGTCGCGAGCACATCGTCCTAGGTTGCACCCACCGAGTGGCGGCAGCGGCGAGGAGCCGGTCACCTGCGCTGACGGCCAGCGTGGTGCTGGGTTTCCGTGGTGGGTATGGTGGTGTGCTGGTAGACAGAAGACTGCTTCGTCAGGCGCGTCTGAGCACTTGCTTTAGAACCATCGGAAGAGGAGTGGGCATGGGGAATCGTCGAGTTCTGCTTCAGTATGCGGTCACTGCGGGCGCGGCGCTCGCGCTTCAGCCATCGAAGGCGAGTGCCGAGCAGCGAGTCCCCCCCCCAGGCTTGCCTGCAGACAAGAAGAGGAAGGCCCGCCGGATCGGAAATCAACTAGTTCGAAGCAAAACGCTCGCCTTCAAGGAGTTGGACCAGCTGGTGTCGCAGACACCCAGAGGGGACATCGTGTCCACTCTCTTCGTGGTCTTCCGAGAGTCGATTGAGCAAACCAACGAGGACAAACTCCATTGGT
>JAUVCD010001077.1 GCA_030590865.1 Myxococcales bacterium
GCTTCGCTCCAACTCGCCCTTCGCTACCGTAGCGAGGTGCGCACTCGAGGCCGGGGCGAGACCTCACTATGTCACCGACCCGGAAGGAAAGCTGTTTGGGACCATCTCGCTAGAGGACGTCGCCGCGTCAATCCGCGACCAGGATGTGCTCGAGAACCTACTGATCGCAGCGGACATCATGCGCCCCCCTGCGCACACCGTGCATTGCGAGGACACGCTCGCGCGGTGCTTGACGTTGCTGAGTCACCAAGGCCTCCCCGAGCTCCCAGTCACCGACGACGACGACGTCTTGCTGGGCGTCATCACCCGCGCCGACATCCTGGTGCTCTATGACCGCGAGGTGTTGCAGCGCGACGGTGCCTCACTGGCTTTCTTACATCGAGATGACGGACCGGCGTCGTCCACCACCGTGGAAGTGCCCGCCGGTGAGCGCATCGAAACCCTCGAGGTCAGCAATGGGCTGGCGGGGCAGACGCTGAAGAGCCTGGATCTGAGGGCGCGCTACGGAATCCATGTGCACGGCGTGAAGGCTGCGCGAGGCGAGGCGGCACGCCGCCCGGATCCGGACGTGCTGCTGGAGGATGGGGCGGTCCTGATCGTTACAGGACCACCTGAGCAGGTTCGTGCGGTACAAAACTTCGGCGGCGCAACGGACTGAGGAGGCTTCAGGGCGCTCACCGCACTGGGCCTGTCGCTCCCGCCATCAGCTATCGCTGTGCGGGTGTCTGTGCAGGTGTTCCTTGAGCTGGCGGCGCGCGTGAGTGAAGGCCCGTCTCACGACAGAATAGGGGTCCCGGTGGTTGGAGACCGCCTCGCGCTGGTGGTCGATGGCAAGCAGCTTGTTGCGCAGGGCGATCTCGATATGGACCGTATAGCGAGACGTCTTGTCTCCCCGTGAGCTGCGCTCTACGGCCACCCGACAATGCGAAATAGACGGGTGGAAAGGGTTGAGCTTGCTCGCCATTTCGCGAACGAAGGCCTCGATGGGTCCCTCGGCACAATCGCCACGAAACGAGATCGTCAATGGAAATTCCGGCAGGGCGTAAGTGGCGTTGCTCCGTTGGACTTGCTTGGGATCCGAAGAGGTTTGGCAGGCAATCTCGTCGACTTTCTTCAGCAGCACATCGATCTCAAACGGCTTCGAGAGTAACGCGACCGCCCCGAGTTTTTGTGCCTGGTTGCGGACCCGCTCATCTGGAAACGCTGTGATGAGCATCACCGGTGGAAAGTCGTCGATCTCCCTCGCCCCAGCCAGGATTTGGAGCCCGGTAGCGCCGGGCATCCGCACATCGGTTACGATGAGATCGATCCCATTAGCGGCCCCCCGCGGGCCACGTAGGCCGACCCGTTTCATCAGCTCGCTGCCGTCTCGGCAACGAACGACGTCATACCCCTTGTTGCTGAGCGCCCAGGCCAACAGCCGGCACATTTCTGCGTCGTCCTCAGCTAGGAGCACCCGAAAGGGGGGCTTGAACGGGACATCGTGCGGCTTGCTTGTTTCAGTCGTCATGGCCATCACCTGAATTGCTCCTTCGACGATTGTCTGTGGTCAGGATTGCGATGAGCTTCGAGACGAGCACGTCGAGCTCGAAGCGCTTGTCGAGGAAGACCTCCGATTCGTCGCTTGGATGCCCAGCGGTGCGGTGCACGCCATGTGCCAATTGAGCGGTTCGCCTCAGTTGCGGGCGCTGGCGATCAATCGTCGCAACCTGACCTCATTCGTGGGGGTACTGTTCCCCAGTTGAGGCAAAATGGGTCGCGCTGATGGCCCAGTCGTGAGCCCTTTGTAGGTATGTCGCGCGGGACCCGCAGGCCGGTCTCGATGTCGCCCACCATCATGCCGATGGCGGAGGCAGACGAGCCGTCT
>JAUVCD010000727.1 GCA_030590865.1 Myxococcales bacterium
CTACTGCAGCGGGTGTGGCGTTTGGGCCGCAATTGCAGACGAAATTTCTGGGTGAGTGCGGAACTATTAGATTCCCCGCGAATCCCCATACTTCAGGTGTCTCGAGGCACAAAGCAGTCCTTGTGTGGGGCGAGTGATCGCGGATCATTGCTGCCACATCTTGGTAGAGCCTAGCCCGCGTTTGCGGCGGGAAAGGGGCGCCCTTTTTGCCGCGCATGGCAGCCGCCGCCTGTTGTGCCTCCTGGAGAATTTGAGGATCGATGTCGTCGAGTGGCACAATGCTGTCGAGCTTCTCGACGTCGATCATGCTGAGCGCCCACAGGGTGATGAGCTCCGGTTCGGCGGCGACACGCTGGCCAGTAAGGCAGCGGCAGTCTGTGGCCCGGGCCCATCACCGCGCCTCGACGATCTGGTCGACGTGCCCGACGAGCTTGCCGAGTTGGTGGCCGCTTGTCTCGACAAGGAAGCCAGCAACCGTCCCTCGGCGACCGAGGTGGCCCGGCGCTTGCGCCAGTTGTTGCACGTAGACGTCCACCCGGTCTCCGATGACCGGAGCCCGTTTCGGGGCCTCTTGCCATTCAGCCAGCACCATGCGTCCCAGTTCTTCGGTCGGGAGGCAGAGGTTACCGAGCTGGTCGAGCACCTGAGGCTGCGGCCTCTGGTTGCGATTGTCGGGAGCACAGGTGTCGGGAAGAGCTCCTTCGTTCAAGCGGGCGTCATCCCGCGCCTCCGTGAGCAGGAGCCCTGGGTGATGCTCACCGTGCGGCCGGGCAGCCACCCGTTTCGGGCCTTGGCCGCACGGGTCACTCGTCGGGGCCGGGCCACCCTCAATCGCACCGTGAGCCTCCGACCGCCGCGGGCCCAGTCTGACACCGAAGAGCCAGAAGTGGCCTACGACGAGCAACGGCGTCTCGCCCGTCGGCTTGCCGAAGCGCCCCATCGGCTGTCTCTCGAGCTTCGCCGGATCGCGGATGAGGAACGCAGCAAAGTGTTGCTGGTGGTCGATCAGCTCGAGGAGCTGTTCACTTTGGTTGACGATGTGGAGGTGCAGCGGCGTTTCATGGCGGCCATCTGCAGCGTTGCGGATGATGCCCACGATCCGGCGCGCGTCGTGTTCACTTTGAGGGACGATTTCTTGGGCCGCTTGGCGGTCAGCGCTGAAGCGCGGGAGGCGCTCACTCGGGTCGCGGTGCTCAAGCGGCTGGGACCGAAGGAGCTCGAGCAAGTGTTGGTCCGCCCGGTCGAGGCCAAGGGGTACCGCTTTGAGGACGTCGAGCTTCCTCGCCAGATGGTGGCTGAGGTGGCGGGCGAGGTGGCGGGCTTGCCCCTGCTCCAGTTTGCGGCGCAGCTCTTGTGGGATGATCGAGACGACAAGCGGCGCGTCTTGCTGCGCTCAACCTACGAGCAGATGGGTGGCGTGGCCGGGGCTCTGGCTCAGCATGCCGACGGGCTGCTCGACGGATTTTCACCAGCCGAGTTGCGGCTCGCCCGCACCTTGCTCACCCGGCTGGTGACGCCGGAGCGGACGCGGCGGTCATTGCCTCGCAACAAAGCGCTCGAGGCTTTCGATGACGACGAGTCGGAGGAGCATCCCGGGCGCGGGGCAGCGGAGCTACTGCTCACGCGACTGACCAAGGCGCGGCTGGTCACCATCCGGCGGGTCCGCGGAGAGGGGAGCACCGAGGCGCTCTTCGAGCTGGCCCACGAGTCGCTGATCCACAGCTGGTCCACCCTGGCCCGCTGGCTGGACGAGAGCAAAGAGGAGCGAGTCTTCGTGGCCGAGGTCGACCAGGCCGCTGATCTCTGGTGCCGCCGCGGTCGCCGCTTCGAAGAGTTGTGGCGAGGTGCTGCGCTGTTCGAGGCGCAGCGCTCACTCGATCGCTTCCAGGCGCCGCTGTCCCAGTCGGTGCGTGAGTTCCTGGAGGCGAGCGTCGCTCTCGACCGTCGGCGCGGACGGCGCAAGCGCTGGCTACGGGCCGCGGTGGTAGGCGTGGCGCTGGTGGCAGCAGGCGTTGCCGTCTTGGTTGCGCTGGTGATTGCAGACAAGGAACGGCAGGCACGTCGTCATCTGAAGCGGGCCGAAGAGCAGCACGCGACTGCCTTGGCCGAGGGGGCCCGAGCGGCCCACGCTCGGGGCGATCTGCTGGAGGCGCGCGCCATGCTGCGGGTGGCCCTCGAGACGGATGATTCGGCGGCGGCTCGTGCTCTTTGGTGGCAGCTCGGGTCTGAGCCGCTGATATGGCGCCAGCCTCTGGTGAGCCAAATAGACGACGTCGACTATGCTGCCGACGGAAGCACCATCGCGGCGTCTGGCCAGGCTGGTGGTGTGTACCTCATCGATCCGCAGACCGCGCAGGTTCGGGCGCTGCGCTTGCATCGCGAAGAAGTCATCGGGCTGGCCATCTCACCGGACAGCTCTAGGATGGCCACCGGCAGCCTGGACCGCAAGGTGGTGATCTGGGACCTGAAGAGCGGCAAACCCGAGCACGAGCTTCAGGGCCACCAGGCAGGAGTGCTCGACGTCCAATTCTCGGCCGATGGTCGTCTGCTCGCGTCGAGCGGTATCGACAACACGGTGCGCATCTGGCGGGTCGAGGATGGCAAGCACCAGCGGACCTTCACTGGTTCCAGCCCTATTCCAGCGGTCCACTTCTCGCCGGATCAGCGACTGCTGGCCGCCGCCTCGATGGGTGGACGCGTCCAAGTCTGGACCCTCGAGACCGGCGAGCGCCAGCTGCTGCTCGATGAGCACCGAGGGCCGGTGTACCGCGTGCTGTTCAGTCGGGACGGCAAGCTCCTGGCCACCGCCGGGGCCGAGAAGGTCGTGCGCCTGTGGGATGTGGCTAGCGGCAGCCTGCGCATGACCTTGGCCGGTCATAGTGACACCGTGACTGGCTTGGACTTCAGCCATGACGGCACGCGCGTGGCCACGGGCAGCTGGGATGGTAGCGTGCGCGTCTGGCGCCTAGATGATGGCGCGGTCGACGAGATGTTCAGTGGCCACGGCGGTGGGGTATCCAACGTGGCCTTCAGCCGGGACGACCGTGAGCTGGTGACCTGTAGCGGCGACGGTGGCATCAGGCTCTGGGCCCTTGGGGTGAGCAAGCACCGGCAGGCGTTGACGGGCCACTCGGGCCGCGTGAACGGGCTGGACTTCAGCGCCGATGGCACCCGTGTTGCGACCGGTGGCGAGGATGGGCGCGTGCTGATTCGGGACGTTCGAAGTGGCGCCATCCTCAAGCAGCTCAGCGGTCATTCGGCCGCCATCTTCGACCTCGAGTTCGCCGCCACTGGGCCGCGCTTCGCGACCGCCAGTCGGGACCAGACGGTGCGCATCTGGGATGCCGACACCGGCGCTCAGCCCCTCACGCTCGCCGGGCACGCCGCCCACGTGTATTCCGTCGCCTTCCAGCCGAGTGGGAGGTTGCTGGCTTCAGCTGGAGGAGACCGCACCCTGCGCCTGTGGAACAGCGACACTGGCGCACCGGTCCGAACCATGAACGTTCCCGGAGGGCTGCTCAACTCTGCACGGTTCAGTCCTGATGGCTTGCAGTTGGCCGTGGCCGGTCGACACGAGGCGGTCACCATTTGGGCCGTCGATTCGGGCACCGTCGTGGAGCGGCTCCAGGGGGACTTCAAGCTGAGCCACGACCTCCAGTTCAGTCCCGATGGGCGGCTGCTGGCGGTCGCTTCGAATGATGACAAGATTCGGTTGTGGGTGCGACACCCTGCGCAGGACGAGCCAATCCTGTTGCAGCAGGCTGCCCGGGTCACCACCCTGGCGTTCTCACCGGATGGACACACCTTGGCTTCCGGTGGGAGCGATGGGGCGCTGTATTTCTGGGATGTCTCCACCCGGATCGTCCGCCGGTATCCGCGTCACCGGGGATACGTGAACAGAATAGCCTTCGACCCGGCCGGCGAGCGCATCGCCAGCGCCGGCGACGATGGTATCCTGCGGCTTTGGAATGTGGCTGCCGACCGTCCCGAGTGGCGGGGCGTGGCGCTGGTCGGCATGCCGCTGCGGTTGCTCACCCACGCAGGCTGGGTCGACCCAGATAGCGACGCTGGCAGCCAGCCGCACGCACCGACCGGTTGGAGCACCGAGCTCATTGGCGTTGTCGAGAACAACGCCCAGTTCGTCGCTGAAGCCTCTGGCGGTGGGCACATCTGCGTACAGACCTGGGCCGCTGGGCTCGAGCTGTGGCGGATCGGCGAGCGGCGGGCGGCGGTCGCCGATCCTGCTGCCGGCGTCCGTCGGCTGCTGGCTCACCCGGAAGGTTGCCTCTTGATTGGTGCCGCCGGCGCCCAATTGGTGACCTTTGACGGCAGCGCGCACTCCTTGGCGAGCGACAGCGACCCCAGCGCAATCGCCTTCAGCGGCAACGAGATTCTGGTGGCCACAGGCGACCAGATCGTCGCCGTCGACAGCCGCGGGCGGCGTCAGGACAGCTGGCCGATTGGGGTGGGGATTGCGGCCATGGTGCCGCCGACAGGC
>JAUVCD010000131.1 GCA_030590865.1 Myxococcales bacterium
CAACCTCGTCGAAATCAGCGAAGCGCGCCTCTTCGAGCCTGACGAGGTGCCCACCACGCTGGCCATGGGGATGAGGGACATGTTCGACGACGCCCGGCGCCAGGACGGTGCCGTGGTGCTCGAATAGACTGGGCTCGCGGCCGAAGCGATAGGGGTTGCCCGGCGCGAAACAGCGCCTGCCAGCGTGGTCGCTAGTCGCTCACCAAGCCAGCACGCTGAGGGTGACCGAGTCGATTGAGCCGGACCAGCCATCGTCCGCATCAGCCACGCACAGTCGCCAGGTCCCCACCGGATCCTCGCCGTTGAAATCGGCCAGACTGGAGCCAGGACCGGCGCCCGGGCAGGTGAAGTAGTTGCAGCGGCCGTCGTCTTCGCAGACCTCGTCATAATCCGGGATGGTGTTGCCCATGTCTTCGGCCGGGTCACTGGCGTCATCGCGGAAGGTGATGGGGTGACTGCCGGTGAGGTTTGAGTTCTCGCCGTTGGGCTCCGAGTAAGTGTCGGCGGTCTCGGCCACACCAGGCCGGCTCATCAGCGTGCTCTCCGTGCCTGTCGGGCTGAAGAGCTTGATGACCAGATCGCCCAAGTAGTTGTGGTCGATACCGACAGCGACCCGTACGCGTTGGGTGGCGTGGAAGCCCGCATTGCCCAGGATCACATCGACACAGGTCATGGTGCCGATGGTGCCATCGTAGATGCTCCCGCTGCCCTGGCCGTCGTAGATGGACACGTTCAGGCCTGGCCCCGCCATGCCTATCTGGGGAGCGATGAGCTGACAGTCGCTGGGCTCGCCCGAGCAGGTGTAGCCTGGATCGATCGCGCACTGGGTGCAGCCGTCGTCGGCCACGACGTTCTGGTCGTCACAGACTTCCTGGCCTTCGATTTGGCCGTCGCCGCATTCCGGCCCGACGGTGCCGCCCTCGCCGCCCTGTCCCCCGGTTCCGGAGGAGGTCGTCGTGCCGCCTGTGCCACCGGTGCCGCCTGTGCCACCGGTGCCGCCGCCCATGCCGCCGGTGCTGGTGGTCGTCCCCGTACCGCCGGTGCCGCCCCCGCTGCCCCCGCCGCCGCTCGCCGTCGAACCGCCAGGTTGGCCGGGCGCCGAACCCTGCGTGTCCAGCAGGCACGCAATCGGCAGCATCGCCAGCGCCGTTCCGAGCAGTAGCCACCGGAGCGCACTACGGGTGGCAGATGGCACGACCAATCTCATCTCAGCACAATACCATTGACGCTGCGGTCACGGCTGCCCTCTGTCGATCGGCGCCGCCAAAGTAGGAAGGGGAGCAGCACCAGTGGCCACGGCAAAGAGCGAGAGCCCGTGCCGGGGCCAGTGGCGCAGTCACAACCGCTGTCCTCGTCGGGAGAGGTCGAGCTGTTCGCGCCTGATCCTCCGTTGCCTGTGCCTGACCCGCCGGTGGCTGAGCCGCCGGTCCCGCTACTGCTACTGCCGCCCGTGCCTCCGGTCCCGCCGCTGCCGCTGCTGCTGCTGCCCCCTTCCGGCTTGAGCTCGTCCTCGGCGAGTGTCCAGCCAGGATTGTCCGCTTCGATCCACTCATAGGCCCCGACGTCGGGGGTCCCGTCCCTGGTGGTGTGGTTGAAGTCCTCTTGCGCCGCAGGATCTACCTCGACGTCAACCAGCGGACCGGCAGCCACTGGCCACAGATAGTTGGGATCGCCGAAGGTATTGCTCACCACAGCCTGGAGGACGTCTGTGAGTGTGATGGTTGCCGCGGCGCCGTTGTCGTTGCCGTTGGTAGCGTTGTCCGCCACCGTGGCCGTCTCACTTGGAGGTCGCAGACCGTCGCCACTTTCGACGATCGCCAGGTTGCCGGTGAATTCGGTGGGCCGGTTGCTATCGGCGTGATCCCAGGCTGCGTGGGTGAAGCGAACGGCGTGGGCGGCGCCTTGCTGCACCACCGTGTTGTTTCGCACCTGCAGCGAGCCGTAATAGGTCACCCCACCGTAGCTGCGGGGCTGCAGGTAGATGCCGATGCCGGCCGCGTCGAGCACGATGTTGTTCTCGATGATGGCACCGGCCGAGGCGTTGATCCCCTCGTTGCGCGATCGAATGACCAGGTTGCCACGGACCACATTCGAGCCTTCCAGTGGCGATCCCACCGGCTTGGGTGCGTTGTGATAGACCGCGATGCCCACCCGGGTGGTCCCGCCCACGTCCACCAGCACGTTGTCCTCCACCCGGTTGTCGTGGTTGCCGCTCTTGAGCTGGATGCCGTAGTGAGTCTCCGACGAGTCGCTCTGGGGGCAGCGCATCAACAGGTTGTTGATGATGCTGCTGTGGTGGACCTGGTGCTGGGGCTGCTCATTCTCGTAGTATCCCCAGTAGAAACACGAGCCACCGATGTCGTGGACCGTCGTGTCTTGTACCGTGATGTTGTGGATCTCCTCGGCCTGAGACGAGATGGCGACGTTGCCGCAGTCGTGCACGTCGAGCCTCTCGATGGTCACGTGGTGGCTCGCCTCGCCAGCACCGGTGAACTTGATCAGATCTACCCCGTTGCCCGTCGCGCCGGCCGCATGGCTCAGCTCGAAGTCCCGGAACACCAGGTAGCTGCTGTGCTGGATCTCGATGGTGTTCGAGCCGGTGGACTGGCCGATCACGTGGCTCAGCAAAGTGCCGCTACCGTCAACGGTGCCCACGACGGTGATGGGCTCGGTGTCGGTGCCGTGCAGATTGGCAATGGTGACCCCCGAGATCTCGAAGGTGCCCGCGGCCATCGTGATGATGTCGCCAGCCTGGGCCTGACCAATGCAGCTCAGCAGCTCATTGCCATCGCTGGCGCCGCAATCGGCGGCCTCGGCGTCCGCGACCAGGGCGACGGAACACAGCGTGACCAGTGGAGTGACCCAGAGCAGCCGTTGACAGGAGTGCATGCTGGCAATCTACCAGCGCGCCCACGGGAGGCTCAATGGTCCTGGCAGCGGTGCCCACGGCAAGGGCACCGCCTCGTCACGGATCAGCTGCTCGCGCCGTCCGGGGCAGCCTCTCCCATCATCGAGCCTTTGGGAAGTGCGAACTTGTTGTAGATGATGAAGACGATGGCAGTGAACATCATCAGCCCGCCGAAGATCAGCCACATGAGGTCCGGCCGCTGCATGTCCCGGGCAAAGTGGCCGTAGAGCTCGCCTGAGAGAATGCCACCGAACAGGTTGCCTAGGGCAATGGCCACGAAGTAGTAGCCCATGTAGAGCGCCTTCTTGTCCGAAGGCGCGATGCGGCCGACGTATTCCTGGCTGGTGGGGCTCGCCATCATCTCGCCGAACGAGAAGATGAGCAGCGAGGCCGAGACGATCAGCGCCGTGACGCCCAGTCCGACCACTCCGCCCGTTCCAGCAAGGGCTGGCAGTCCGATGCCCACCGCGGCGACCACCATTCCGATGATCATGGTGGTGAACTGATGGAATCGTGCCATCAGGAAGGACACAAACACCTGGAACAGAATGATGGCGACGGCGTTGAGGTTGATCAAAAACTCGGGGTTGAACTGCCGGTAGTTGATGATCACCTGGTTGGAGGTCTTCTGGAGATCCGGATCGGCGCCTGCAGCGCGCACCAAATCTGCGGGCAAGATGCGCACCTTGGTGTCGAGCAAGGCGAGGCTCGTCCCCACAGCGGCCTGGCGCAAAGCCTGTTGCTGCGCCTCGTCGAGTGGGGCAACGACCTCCAGATCCTTGAGCTTGTCGATCACCAGTTTGGCGCCGTCCGCTTCCCAAGCCGGGCCGGGCACATGGAGCAGCTCGAGCGCGAGGTTGGCGATCGCCTCACCCGTCGCGGGTGGGGTGATCTCGGCATTCTCGTAAGCCTGGGCGACCCGGGGATCGATCTTCGGCTCGGGTAGACCCGCCTTCTGATAGGTGGTCAGCGTGAGCCCTATGACCTTCGCGCTCTTGTCCCCAGCCTTGACGTTCTTATCCTCGGCGATGGCCTTGGCGCCAGCGAAGATCTCCGACCAAGCAGTGAGGATCTTGGGTGCGTCCGCTTTGGAATGGGACATGACCTCCCATAACGGCTGCACTCGCCCGATGAGCTTTGCCTTCTCTTTTGAGTTGATGGTGGCTACCCGCGCCGTGGCGCCCTTGTCCGGGTCGCTCGGGTCCCGTTTACCGAATATGTCGACGATCGACTTGGTCTCGGTGAAGTCCCGGATGTACTCGGGCATGGTGTAGAAGATCTGGACGAAGCTGGTCCAGAAGCCGCTCATGATGAGCAGGAACAGCGCGAACCGCCAATTGGAGCAGAACATGCGGCGCATGAAGGGGTTGCGCCCCTTGGAGGCCTTGTTCTTGGGGTCGCCGCTGCCGGCGGGCAGAAGCCGGTCCCAGAGGAAGTTCAGTACCAGCCAACCGAAGATGACATAGCCGGCATGGGTCCAGGTGAACTTCTCCAGCCCGAAGACTCGCAGGTTGGCGAACATCAGGGTGAAGAGCACCACGAAGACGGTGACGAAGAAGCGGAAGTTGCCCAGCACCTCCACCATGTTGTCGACCACCTGCCGCAGCGAGGCGGTCTTCTGTTTCTCGGTCCTAGGCGGCTCTTCATAGAGGGCCAAGACGATCACCAGGTTCACGCAGGCCCAAGCCGAGCTGACGACGAAGACCCACTCCCAGCCCCAGCCGCGCACCAATCCCGCCACGATGGGACCGATGGCGCCGCCGATGTTCACCATCATGTAGAAGATGCCGAAGGCCAGGGCCGAGTTGGACTCGTTGGTGACCTTGGCCACCGTCCCGGTGACCACGGGTTTGAAGATGCCGGCGCCCACCGCCACGAACATGAAGGCCATGAAGAAGCTGGGCAGCGAGGTGAACTGGCCGAGCAGGTAGTAGGAGATGATCATCACCACGAAGGCGGTGATGAAGCTCTTCTTGTAGCCATAGCGGTCCGCCATGGCCCCGGTGAGGACCGGCAGCAGGTAGAGGAAAAAGGGCACGATGGCCATCAACGCGCCCCGGGTCTCGGTGGTGAAGCCGAGGCCGCCGGTCTCCACCGAGCCGGTGACGTAGAGCGCCATCACCGTG
The DNA here is from genome assembly GCA_030590865.1 of Myxococcales bacterium. Lineage (GTDB taxonomy): Bacteria > Myxococcota_A > Polyangia > Polyangiales > Polyangiaceae > JAPYTK01. The sequence continues at coordinate 5,035 of JAUVCD010000131.1, forward strand.
AACCAGCCGTACCAGGAGAGCCGCTCGAAGATCTCCATGGTGTTGGCGACCCAGAACTGCTTCGGGTAGCTCTTGATCTGCTGGACGAAGGACGGTTTCGTTTTCTCTACCAAGGCGATCCACCTATTTTCGGGCCACCAGGACGCAACCTGAGAGGCGTGAAAGGTGGCCGAGGCTACCAGCGGCCCTTAGGTCGCGCAACTCTGCCCATGGACGCAGAAATCGGCACGGGGCACTCGGTGCCCTCATCCCAAATCTCCCCGTGTCCTCTGCGCCTCCGTGGTGAATCTGGCCTGGAGAACGCACCCTATTTTTGCGCCACGCCCTAGTTCTCGTGCACCTCGATGGTGACCCCCATCGGCTTCTTCTGGATCTTGCAGGTCGCCTCGTTGCACACCGAGAAGTAGAAGGTGCCGCTGATGGTCTTCTTGCCGGCAGTGGTAGGCGTGAAGGGGACGCTGAGGACCCGCTGCTTCGTGCCTGAGCTGATCTTGCGGGCGATCTTCTCCGGGTAAGTCACCCCGGCGGGTGGGGCGCCAAGCTTGAACTTATAGGGGTATTTCTCGTTGCACTTGAAGGCGCCCTTGGCCATCAAGACGGCCTGCACTGTGGAGGCTTTGCCCACCGTGTAGCGGCCTGCCGATTGCAGCCAGACGGCATATTGAGCCTCGACCTTCTTGTCGCTCTTGACCGCTCCGGGCTTCTCTTCTGGAGCAGCCGCCTTGTCCGGTCCTGTGGCGCCAGGCTTGCCTGCAGTAGCGGCGCCGGCCGAATCGGCACCGTCAGCTGGTGCCGCGCTGGCGCTGCCGTCTGGGGTGGCGGTCGGGTCGGTGGCCGGTTTGGCCGAATCGACACCGGTCGGTGAAGCGGCAGCGCTGCCAGGCCCGGGGGCGACAGCCTGGTCCGGTGACGCGCTCCCGCCAGGCGGGGGCGCATCGTTGCAACCACTCAGGGCGGCAACGAGCAACAGGGTCAGAAGGGGCGCGGCGGCGGGGCGGGGGGCGTGGGACTGCTCGGACATGGGTTGAGCAATCATAGCGCGACCGACCGTCGTCGGCACATCCTCCGCCAACGAGCCTTACGGGTGCTTGATGGCGATGCCGATCCGCTTGCGCAGCAGGCTGCACCGTCCGGCGGTGAAAAAGAGCACGAGCTCGTCCATCTGCTCCTCGACCGTATTGGCCGGGTGAGCATGAGGGCCCATGCCCGGCGTGTCGGCCAGGTCACGCTCGAGCTCGAGAATCGCTTGGGCGGCCTGCAGATCATTGGCCATCAGCAAGCCCGTACAGGCTGCGGTCCGCTCGACCGAGCCATACCAGCGGGACAAGTTGGTGCGCCCGCCCAGCTCGACGAAGCTGGCGAAACATCGCTCGAGCAGCGCCACGCCGTCTCGCTCCAACAACGGGCGGATGGTCTTGGCGATAGGCTCGACGCGCTGCTTGATCTCATCGGTCATGGGCAGCCCGGGATTGCCGATCATGAGGGCGGCCAGGAACATGTCCTCCAGCCGCCGGACCGAGCGGGTCGGGCGACCGAGCAGGTGCTCTTTGCGGTACCAGGTGAGGTGGCGGCCGGCGATGAAGGCGAGCTCCTTGCTGCTCCGGCCGACCAAGGCCTCGTGGCCGAGTCGGGTCGAAGGCGTGGGGTTGAGCACGATGTCGGCGATGCCAGGGTAGTCGGCACAGACAAATAGAGGCGGCGACTTCAATCCCAGAAACGCCGCCGCCCAGGCCAAGCAGCGAACCGCCTGTACCGTCGAGCTGTCTGGGTCCACCTGCTGGTCCGGATCGAGCAGCTCGGGGGCGAGGCTCGCCCGGATGGCCGTGAGCTGTCCCAGCAGGACCGATGGCGCGATGGCCGCCATGATCACTCCAGTCAGCTGGTCCTCCGACGGGTGGAACAAGAGCTCGTGCCACTCGTCTTCGTTCACCGCCCGGCTGGGACGAACCAGTCCCGGGCTCGCGTGTTTCATGTAGAGCGCCTGCTCGTGCTCACGGGCGTGCCCCAGGTGCACCAGCGCATGGGCTACGCACCAGCGCCGGTCCACATCTTCGGCGCGCTTCAAGGCGTCGTAGAGCAGGTGGAGCAGATCGGCATCGTGGGGGCTGTCCCGCAGCCGGCGGTGAATCTCTGTCGGGTCGTCTCGGCGCTGTTGAGCACCAGCAGTTGGCGCCTGCCGACGTGCCAGCTCGGCGGGATCCAGCGATGCAGCTTTCTCGAGCGCTCGACGGGAGCGCCAACGCCGTTTGGTCTGCGACTTGGCTGCCTGTGGCACTTGGCCGGGCCGGGTCTCACTGTCAGGTGCCGTCTCGTCGCTGGCGCCCTCGGCCGAGGCTGGCGCGTCGTCCGCCTCCTCCACGCCGACCGGGTCGGGGCCTTGCTCTGACGCCGGCTCGAGCGGCTGCTCCGACGCCGGCTCGATCGGCTGCTCCGACGACGCCGGTCCCCGGTCCTCAGCGGGCGGCGTCGCTGGCGATTCGCCAACCTTCTCGTGCTTCCGCAGCTCCTTCTCCCGGGCAGCCAGCGCCTCGTGGACCTCACCGAGTTCGTCCAGGGTGGACTCCAGAGCGCTCTGGAGCTGCTCGACCAAGTCCTCCAACTCGAGGTTGAGGTCGGCGAGCCGGTCGTTGTCACCTGAGAGGGCTTCGTTGCGCTCCTCGACTAGGGTGATGCGCCGCTGCAGGACTTGCAGCTTGGGATCCTCCGCCGGTGCGAGGGGCGCCAAGCTGGGCATGTTCCGCTGTGGCGGGGCCTCTTCCCCTTCTTGCTGCTCGACCACCGCGGTCGAGTGGGCTGCCTCGTGAGCGGCGACCAGAGCGGCTTCGATCTGCTCGGCTCGCGCAGTCTCGATGCCGAACATCTCGATCGCCGTCTGCAGCTGGTGGCGCTTCTCAGGGGTGATCACACCATCCCAGATCACCTCTGCGAACAGGTCGGCGTACTGGGCTTCAGTATCGGCCAAGGCGACCCCACCGCGCTCGTCACCTCGTTCGAACTGTTCTTCGTCGTGGCTGAAGGTATCGTCAGACATGGCTGCGAGATCGTGAGGGTATCGAATTGCAGTACAGGTTGCTCGCCGACCACCCTTCACCGGCGGACGCCAGAGCCCTCCAAGAGCCTGGGGCTGCCAGGCTCGCGCCACAACCCTTAGGCTTCAGTCCCTATTGCGGACAAGTCGCGACGCATTCAGTGGCCTGCGACCCCGCCATTGCCGCCCTGGCTCCCGCCTTCGCCCCCGTGACCACCCGTCGCCCCACCGGAGCCACCGTATGGCCCGCAACCTGCGTCACAGGGTGCCGAGTAGACCGGTTCCGAGGGCGCAAAGCAGGCCGCACCGATCAGCCCGGCGGCAAGCACGAGTGGGGCTGCTGCAAGCGGATTCACCCGTTTGCCAGCACTGCCCACGATTCGGTCTAGTCTTCCACAGACTCCCGCGAGGGTTCCCCGGATGTCGCTCTCTTTCATGCTTGTCATCAACTCCCAAGCCCCAGCCTATCACCCGCGCGGCTCAGGAGGGCAGACGGCTGCGCGGAGCCCACAGTTGCGGAGCTTGGCCTGGCAGCGCTAGGGTCACCCGTCGACGCCGTCCCAGCGTTACGAAGGGCCCTAAGAAGGGCGCCGAGGGAACGGGCGGCGATTCTGGAGCGAGAGAAAACGCAACAGAATCAACCAACTGGCCCCGTGGCGGAATGGCAGACGCAGTGGGCTTAAAACCCACGGACCCTTGGGTCATCCCGGTTCGAGCCCGGGCGGGGCTACTGAGTTTCGTTTCCTAGGCCGGAATCGTCTCGCATCCGATGACAAGTTCGATCTCCGCGTCCAGATCCGTTCGGATGGCATCGCAGGTCGAGGGGCAGAAGAGGATGCTCGTTGGCGTGAGTGGGTCGTTGTAATACCAGCCGCCGAGCTCCTCGGTGCAGTCGCTCGCGCTGGGGACCTGACCGATGGTGATCGGGTCGCCGGTGCCCTGAGGTGTGTACAGGACGTTGACCTCCTCTGGGTCGACCTCTTGGCCCTCGATGGTCTCGGGCAGCTGGTACTCGCAGGCGATGGTGCTTTCGCGGATCGAATTGAGCGCTGCGACCAGCTCTTGTTCGGCGTTGGCTGTGCCGACGAAGATCCCCTGGCCCGTACCGCCCGCGCTGGCGATGCCGTTCATCAGCGATTCGCTCGATCCCTCCAGACCGATGGCGAAGGTGAGCACGCCCGAGCCGGCGGCCTCTTGGGCCTTCTGAATGATGTAGTTGTGGTCTTCGTTGCAGTCGGTGGGCACGCCATCGGTGACCAAGACCACCACCGCTTTGTCGTAGGGGTGGCTCTGCAGGTGGGTCTGAGCCCACAGCACAGCGCCCTCCAGGGCGGCCGACAAGGGGGTGTCGCCGCTCGGTGTGACGTCGATGAACGAGTCGATCAGGGCCTGCTCGTGGGTGTCGGTGGGGGCGGAGAGATTGGTCAGCTCGCCTAAGGGCACCTGGGGATGGGAGCAGCTCTGGATGTTGCAGTCGCTCTCGGCACAGGCCGGGTGGGGGAAGAAGCTGAGGGCCATCCACAGGCCGGCGCTCTCGGGATCCATGAAGAACGACTGGAGGGCGGCGGTGGTCTGGGACCACTTGGGGCCCAGCATCGAGTAGGACTTGTCGAACATGATGTACATGTTCACCGGCACTTCTTGGGCCTCGTCGGTGCCTACGGCGCAGGCCGAGTCAGGATCGAGCCCGCCGTCGGTGTTACCGGCGTCGAAGCCCAAGTTGCCTCCGATGTCGCCTGAGCCTGATGAGCTCGAGTTGCCGCCGCCAGCGGAGCACGATGGTAGCGCAGTGGCCCCCACCACCAGACCCACCACGACTGCAGCCAGCCAGCCGCCCGCCGATCCAAGGCTGCGTGACCGTGACCGGTGGCTACCGCGGTGTCGCCTCGTTCGATTCGCCATCAAAGCTCCAAAGGTGAAGAATGCCCGCCGCCCGGGCGCGCAGGCTCCAATACTACCATGGCCACCTCGTGGTAGATTCAGCCGCCCCTTCCGGCACGCCAATCAGCCCATGACTCCCCACGCCCGCGCTGGCCTAGCCGCTCTTCTGCTCGCCCTGCTGTTCGCCCTGTTGGGCGGTTGCACGAGCCACCTGCGGGTGCATTCAGGCGGCCACCGTGGGGAGCGTCACAAGCACGTTCATTGCCATGGTGCCCAGCAGTCGCACTGCCACAGCCATCGCCACGGAGCGGGTCATCATTAGGGTCGAGCCCCATCCGCTGCTGGCGCTCTATGGAAAAGACTGGAAAAATGCGAGCTGGCTCGGTAGCGATCACCTATTCTCCGCGGTTGCAGAAGGAGCGATCACACCTCATGCGCCCCTACGCTTGGCTCTTCCCGATAGCATTGTCTCTGGGGGTATCGTGGTCCAGTCGCGCCGCCGCCCAGGCGCCTGGTGATCCCGGGACGGACGGAGATCTGGTGCTGGCGGAGAGCGCCGAAGAGGGTCTCGGGGCGCCCGTGTTCAGCCAGCGCTGGCTTGTCGACCATGGCCGTTTCGATCCGCCTGCGCCCTCAGAAGACTCGATGGCCTTCTCGATGCACGGCGAGTATCAGCTGCGCTTCCGGGCGATGACGGATCTGCGCCTCCAGCGGCCAGAGAGCGTCGCGCCTGGTGAAGCCGAGACCCTGGGTCAGAACGCCTACCTCACCCATTGGCTGCGACTCCGACCGCTGCTGCAGTATCGGAAAAAGCTCAAGGTCGTGGGAGAGATCGATCTGCCTCGCGGTGTCATCGCCGGCGCCACGACCCAGTGGGTGGATGTGGCGCGAGACAGCCTGGACGAGGTCAGCTTCTACGAGGTTCATCCCCGCAAGCTCTACTTCGAATACCTGACACCCGTTGGCCTGGTACGCATCGGACACCAGACCTCTCATTGGGGCATGGGATTGATCGCCAATGATGGCGATCATCCGACGCTGTTCGGCGACTACCGTCGGGGGTCTATCGTCGAGCGTCTGCTCTTTGCCACCCGTCCAGGGGGCGCGGACCACCCTTTCGAGATCGCCCTCGCCGGTGACTTGGTCTTCGAGGACAGCAAGGCGGATCTGGTCGACGATGGCGACCGGGCGCTTCAGGCTGTGCTCGCCATGCGCTGGACCACCGAGGAGGCGGAAGCGGGCCTCTACGGCGTGTACCGACACCAAGAGCGGGACAGCGTTTCCATCAATTCGCTGACGCCCTACACCGAGGAGCTCGACGTGTGGGTGGTTGATCTCGCGGCTCGGTTCAACGTTCCGGTGATCGGAAACGATGCCTTCGTGTTCGGCGAGCTCGAGGCCATGTTCATCGGCGGCTCCACGACCTTCGTGCGCACCATCGATCTCACCGGGGCAGGGGAAGAGGAAGAGGTGCGCTCTTTCGGTGGTGCCGCCAAGCTCGGCACGGTGCGCTGGGCCTCGGACGGCGAGCGGCGTTGGGGTGACATCGCCCTGGCAGTCGAAGTGGGTTACGCCTCCGGCGACGCCAACCCGGGCGACGGCATCACCAAGCGGATGACCTTCGACCAGAGCCACAATGTGGGCATGGTGCTCTTCGATCACGTGCTGGCCTGGAAGACGGCCCGGGCGGCCTCCCTCGCCTCGGATCGCGCCATCGCGAACCGTCCGTCTCCTGGGGCGCAGCTGTTGCCCTCGGAGGGCGGGATCTTCGGTGCCAGCTACATCAACCCGACCATCGTCGTCCGGCCCCAGCACTGGCTGGACCTCAAAGGTGGGGTGGTGATCGCCCAGAGTACCGCCGACTTCGTCGATCCCTATCATTTCGGCGGGCTCGGTGATTGGCGGAACTATGATGGCGGCGAGGACGAGCAGCATGATCTCGGCGTCGAGCTCGATCTAGGCGCTGACGTTCGGATCCCACTGGCTGACGCGGTGGTGTTGAACCTCGGGGCCGAGGGCGGCGTGCTGTTTCCCGGTGGCGCCTTCGAGGATGGTGCTGGCAACGGGCTGTCCAACCAGCTTCTGCTCAACACCAAGCTAGGGATGCAGTACTGAGCGTTCCGTCGCCGACTTTCGAGGCGGCGGCAGGACAGGAGAGACGGAACCCCAGATGTGGCGAACGTGGACAACCCCGGTGGCGGCTACCCCAGCGGTGGCTATCCTAGTGCTGGCCTGCTCGGCGCCAGCGGAGCGTCCCACCGACCCCAGCGAGCCGCTTGCAGGCGACGAGCCGGCATTGCCTCCAGCCACGACCCCTGTGGCCACCGCCCAGCCGACCGCTCTGCCGCCACCTCCGCCGACCGCACCGGCCAGCGCCACGGTGCGACCACCTTTTGGGGGCTTCAAGTGTCAGCTCCCGGCTCCCAAAGTCAGCGATGACCCCTGCACCGCTGACGGGGACTGCAAACCATCGGTGCCCTGTCATGCTCCGGCCTGCGTCGCGGCGGCGAAGGCCCAGCTGGGCGGCCCGGACACGATGTGCACCCGCAACATGGTGTGCGACAGCGTCGATGCGAATCGCTGCGGCTGCTATCAAGGGCGCTGCGCGCTGATACCTCCAGGAATGTGAGTCATGCGCTACTACGTGACATTGCCAGATGGCGACGAGAGGCCTATCGATGTGGTTCAGCGTCCCGGCGGGCGCACCGAGGTTCGTGTCGATGGTGAGCTGGTCGACGTCGACGCCGGTGCGGTGGAAGGTGCGCTCAACGTACGAGTGGGCGATCGAGTCTTCGACCTGTGGCTCGAGCCGGACGGTCACAGCTATGGTTTCGTAGGGGGTGGCGCCCGCACCCGGGCGCTGGTCGAGAGCGAACGCTCCCGCATCGGGGAAGCGGCGTCGCGCAGCGGCGGCGGCGGAGGCTGCCTGGTGCGTGCTCCGATGCCCGGCCGGATCGTCAAGCTGCTGGTCGAGGAAGGGGACGCCGTCGAGGCGGGCGCTCCGGTCGTCGTCGTCGAGGCCATGAAGATGGAGAACGAGCTCTGTGCCGACAAGCCAGGCCTCGTCACCGCCGTCCACGTCGCGCCAGGCGAAAACGTCGACAGCAACGCGACTCTGGTCGAGCTTGCCCCGCTGGACGAGGCGCCGTGACGGTTTGCTCCAGAGGCTGGCAGGGGCAAGCATGAAACGTCTACTCCTCGCCAACTTGCCGACTCCGATTCAGCAGCCCAAGCGCCTGAGTGATTTGCTGGGCGTCGATCTCTGGGTCAAGCGTGACGATGCCACCGGCGGTCCCGAAGGGGGCAACAAGATCCGCAAGCTCGAGTATCTGCTCGCCGACGCTCTGGAGCAGGGGTGCGATACGGTCATCACGTGTGGCGGCATCCAGTCCAACCACGCCCGAGCGACCGCGACCTTGGCCGCTGCGCTCGGTCTCAAGGCGGTGCTGCTGTTACGTGAATCCTCCGTCGAGAACGATGGCGAGGGTGTCGGAGTCGAGCCGGCACCTGACCAGCTGGTGGGCAATCTGCTGCTGGATCTGATGGTCGGCGCCGATGTGCGACTCATTTCGCCGGCGAGCTACCTGCGCCGCGGCGAAGTGATGCGCGACGCTGCGGACCTGCTCCGGGCCGATGGGGCGAAGCCCTATGTGATCCCCGAGGGTGGCTCGAACGGGCTCGGCGCCCTCGGCTATGTGGAAGCGATGGCCGAGGTGGCTCGCCAGCTGGATGCGGGCGTCGCTGGCGGTCGCCCCTTCGACGTCATCGTCCATGCCTGTGGCTCAGGCGGCACCGCCGCCGGGGCAGCGCTCGGGGCGAGCCACTACGGCGTCGCCGGCGAGCTTCAGGCGATGGCGGTGTGCAACGACGTGGACTACTTCGAGCGGAAGATTGGCACCATCATCGAAGAGTCTCGGTCCTTGATGCCCGAGCTCGGCGCGCCAGCGAGCTGGACGGTCGACGAGAGCGCCAAGGGACCCGCCTATGGGGTCAGCACCCCACTCCAGCGGGCCCGGATGATCGAGGCCGCTCAGTGGTCGGGGTTGGTCTTCGACCCGGTCTACACCGGCAAGGCTTTCTTTGGGCTCTGGGAGCAGTGCGAGTCCGGCCGGTTCGACGGCAAACGGGTGCTTTTCATCCATACCGGCGGCTTGCCGGGTCTGTTGGCTCAGGCGAGCACGATGTCGGCGCACTTCTGAGCGCTTGGAGCACCACTTTGGGAGATCGAACGATGGTGACCATCCGTCATAGCGGCATGTTGAGCCGACCTTCGAAGGCGTGGATCCTACCGTGGCTGGCGATGGCCCTGCCGGTTTCGGCCTGCGGGGGCACCACACCGCAGCCGCAGGACCCAAGCTCGGGAGAGGAGGGCCAGTCCAGTGGCGCGGCGACCCAGCAGCTCGACCGAATGGTCGTCGCCGGCTACAGCACCTCGGAGCTGGTCACCGACTTCGAGTCGGCACGCTCCTATTTGCTGGTCGACAAGTTCGAACAAGCCGCCAAGGCCTTCGATCGATTGATGAAGCTAGCCAGCGATCCCGAGCTGATCGCCCTGGCGACCTTCGACAGCGGCTTGGCCTACGAGGGCTTGGGGCAACGGGAGCGGGCGATCGAGCGGTTCGAGACGCTGGCGGAACAGCACCCAAAGCAGGGCGTGACCAAGAACGCGCTGGTGCGGTTGACCCGCTTGTATGGCTACCTGGAGCGCTGGCTGGCGCTCGAGAAGGCGGCGGACCAACTGCTGGCCCGAGGCGCAGATCTCCCGGTGATGAACCTGATCGAAGGTCATGGGGCCAAGGGGCTGGCGCTGGTCGAGCAAGGCAAGCTCAAGGCGGGGCGGGTCGCCATCTCCAAAGCTCAGGCACTCATCGATCAGCACGGCTTTGGGCGCGCTGGGGCGCCACCGGTGCAGCTCGCCCAGGTGGCCTTCGCTGACGGTGAGCTTCGCCGCATCGACAGTGAACGCATCAAGCTCACTCCGGTGCCGCCCAACTTCATCGAGGTGCTCGAAGCTCGCTGTCAGGGGTTGCTCGATGCCCAGCACGCCTACACCGAGGCGATGCGCAGCCGGGATTCCCACTGGTCCGCGATGAGCGGCTATCGAGTCGGCCAGCTCTATCACCAGCTCCACCGCGAGGCGATGCAGATCCCGCCCCCAGAGGGCGTGTCCCTCAAGCAGCAACAGCTCTTCGAGGCCGCCATGCGCCTCCGCTACCGCATCCTGCTGGAAAAAGGCCTGAAGATGATGGTCGGGACGGTGAGGATCGGTAAGCGCACCGGCGAGGACTCGTTCTGGATCACCCGAGCCCGAGAAGCGCAACGAACGCTCGAGCAAGCCCTGGTCGACGAAAAAGCCGCGCTCAGCCGAACGCCCTACACGGAAGAGGAAATCCGCGCGGCCCTCGAGAAGCTGAAGGGCAAGAAGGCCGCGACGCCTTAGCAGACTGGTGTCAAACGCTCGGGGCGTGGTTTTCCCCTGAGAGAGCCCCTCATCCCGACACCGGTCGGCGGCGGGGCGGAACGAACCCAGGGCGAACGAATCATTCCCCCCCAGTTCGTTCCGTGCGGCGACCGTCAAGTGCCCGTTTGCTGGTCGAGCGTCGGCACAATGGACCGCTTTTCGCCCGATTTGCGGAACGAACTCAGGGGGAATGATTCGTTCCCCCCCAGTTCGTTCCGGCATGAGCTGGACACGGCAACTCGTCGTACCCGCGAGCCCAGGCGAAGAGCGTTCCAGCGGCGGGCGGTGGATTTGTGGAGAGCCGCTTCGCGCCTCACCACAAGACCACCGCCCCGACGACGACGATGACGTCAGATGGAGGAGATCAGAAAAAGAAAACAAAAAAATCGTCGTCGAAATCGCTGGGGGCAGGTGCGTAATTGGTGGTCAAGCCCCAACCGTACATCATCAGTTTGGGCAAGGCGCTACTGGGCTTGTCCACGGATTACGCAGCTGTCCACAGCAGTAGCGGTGCCGGTGAGCAGGACGTGAGCGATGGCCCGAAAGAACGTCTCTTGCTCGCCGCGCAGCCGCATGTTCCCCAACAACCGGTCGACCTTCTTGATGTTGTGTTTCGGCGCGACGTCACCGCTCAGCGCGCAGCCCAGCGCCGTGAGCGTCAGTCACCCACCTCGGCTCCCATCGAGCACACCGTCACGCGGGCGGGGCCAACCCACGCCCCCACATTCTTGGCGGGTTTGCTACCAGCCACCATGGGTGCTCTGCGCCAACACAACGCCACCACCGTGGGCTTGGGGCTGGCGATGCTGTTATTGTGAAGTCACCCATGCGCAGCATCCGCTTCCTTTCCAGCGTCTTCCCCTCCGGCGCCTTCTTTTTCGGCGTCTTCCTTTCGGGGACGGTGGTCGTGAGCTTCGCGGCCTGTACCTCCTTGCTCGGCGATGAGTTCGAGGTCGTCGACGGCTCAGGCACCGGCGGCACCGGGCAAGGTGGCTCCAATCCGCAAGGGGGCGAAGGCGGTCAAGGCGCGACCGGTGGCGGCACCGGCGGCACCGGCGGCATTGGC
>JAUVCD010000492.1 GCA_030590865.1 Myxococcales bacterium
GACAATTTCGCCATTCCCGTCGTGACCGCTGCGGTGGGGATGCTGATGTTGGGCTAGCCGAGGGACTCGACGATCAGCCTGCGCGCTCGGCAGCTCAGGATCGTGAAACAGGGCCTAGGGACAGGCGAAGAGCTTGCGACCCATGAGGACCTCTTGATATCGATGGACGAGACGAGGTACAGCAGTTCGCATCGCGGAGGGACCATGATTGGCTACTTCAGGACGCCCGGAACCACGCGCACAACCGTGCTCGCCTTCGCGGGGCTGGCCCTGTTGGCCGCCCCGAGCGCCTGTGGCTCGGACGTCACCGAAGGCGGCACCAGCAACACCACGACCAGCAGTAGCAGTGGGGGCTACGTCGATCCGGATTGCTACAAGGACTGTCTCGCCAAGGGTGGTACGGAGGCCGACTGCGCAGACCGTTGCTGGAAAGACGACGGGACCGGCGGCGGCTCGTCGAGCAGTACCAGCTCGAGCACCAGCTCGGGGACCGGGGGCAGCGGGGGTGGCCTCGACAAGGAGGCCGAGCGGGACTGCTACGAGTGCATGGCGGAGGCGGAGAAATACGGCGGGGCTTGCAGCACCGAGTGGAAGGCCTGTGACGATAGCCTGGCGTGCCACATGCTCTTGCTCTGTCCCTATGAGTGCTACGGCGACCCGGACTGCATCGACCAGTGCCACGAGATCATCCCGACCGGGGTGGAGCTGGTCACCGCGCTGATCCAGTGCATGATCTGTGACGACGGACCCTGCGCAGGCGACTGTCAGAACACGACTTGGCAGCAGTACTGCCATTGAGGCCCACCAAGTAGGCCTGCCGACGGCGACCGACGCTTTCCATTCAGCATCGGCCAAACGCGCAAGCAACGGAGCACCGGCGGCCTTATGCTGTGACCGTCATGTCGGGACAAACATGCCAGCGGTGCTGGGTGCTGCTCACTGTTTGCCTCAGCTGGCTATCGCCACGCCTGGCGACGGCCCAAGACGGCGGGGCTGCCCAAAGGAGCAAGACGGCCCAGCGCACCACCGCTGCCGAGCTCATTTCAGTCGCAGACCACGCCCACCGCCTCGGCCAATACGGTTTCGCGATTCAGGCGCTCAAGCAAGCCCACCAGACTGAGCCAGAGCCGCAGAAGTGGCTCGCCATCGCCGACGCCTACTACCAGCGCTTTCTGGTGAAGGGCGCCGCCTACGATCGCCTCCAGGCCATCACTTACTACGACGGTTACCTCGATGCCCGGACGCGAGGGCCCCAGAGCGAGCGTGCCCAGCGAGCACTCACTGATCTGGAGGGCCGCGAACAAGCCGCAGACGATGAGACGGTGGCGAGATCGCGAGCCGCCGAGCGGCAGAAGACGCGTCTCGCGATCACCGCCTCTACGATGGGGGCGACCGTTCGCATCGACGGCGGACGGGCGCAGAAGCTACCGCTGTTCGTGTTCATCAAGCCGGGCAAACACGCGGTCGTGGTGAGCGCCGCCGGCTACCAGAACCATGAGCGGCAGCTCGAGATTGCGAAAGGCTTCGCTTACGGGATAGACGCCGAGCTCGACCCCGAGGCAGCGAAGCTCTCGGTGGCATCGACCACCGGCGCCCAAGTGCACATCGACGGCCGCTTCGTCGGAATCGCGCCCTTCGACGAACCCATCGAGGTCGAGCCGGGTAAGCGGCTGCTGTTGGTGACGAAGCATGGTCATTGGCCCAACACCCAGCAGGTGACCTTGAAGCGCGGCGCCTCCCACGAGCTGGAAGTCGACCTGACGATGACCGGGCAGCACCTCGGCGGCATTCTTCTCGCCGCCGCCGGTGGGGCAACCCTCTTCACGAGCGTGATCACCGGAGTCTTGTCCTTCACCAACGAAACGGCCGCTCAGGACAGCCAAGGGACCGAGGAGGGAGACGCCGCCCTAGCGCGCAGCGAGGACTTCCGGGACGTTTCTGGCGTAACGCTTGGTGTGGGCCTCGGACTGTCGCTGGCTGGGGGCATTCTGCTCGTCTTCGACGAGCCAGCGGTGTCGCTATCGCCGCAGGGCCCCGGGCAAGCCGGCGCCACCATGAGGCTTGTCTTCTAGGCACCTATGACGCGGTTCCGATCCATCCTGACCGTGCTCTTGGTCCTGCTGACGTGGCCATCGGCGGCTCGTGCGCAGCCAACCGGTGAGCCGCCGTCCGAGGTGGTACCGCCTCAGGCCGCGGACGTCCCCGATGTGCCCTACCCCGATGGCGCAGAAGGGGATGCCGAGGTCATTCTGGTGCTCGTCGTCGACGCTGATGGATCGGTGCGATCGGCGGAGGTCCAGACCGGCGATGAACCCTTCGCGAGCGCCGCGCGGGAAGCCAGCACCAGCTGGCGATTCACGCCAGCCACCCGCAACGACAAGCCGGTGGCTGCCAAGATTCGGTTCCGGGTGTCATTCATTGAGGAAACACCGCCGGAACCCGACCCGTACCCCACCACTGCACCAGTCCCTACTGCCGAGCCGGAGCCGACGCCAGACCCCAAAGCCCCGCCGCCGCCTGCTATCGGCCCGCGGGTGATCGATGTGACCGTGGCGGGAGCCCCGGTCAAACACCCGCCGTCGGTCTCGTCCTTCACCCGAGCCGAGGTGCGCCAGCTGCCAGGCGCCTTTGGCGATCCGTTCCGGGCCATCGAGGTGTTGCCCGGCGTGACCCCGATCGTCTCGGGGCTGCCGTTCTTCTATGTGCGCGGCGCCCCTCCCGGCAACATCGGCTACTACCTCGATGGGGTACGAGTGCCCTATCTGTTCCACGTGGCCGCGGGACCGTCGGTCGTGCACCCCGCTATCGTGGAGCGCGTCGATCTCTACGCTGGCGGCTACCCGGCGCGCTTTGGACGCTACTCGGGAGCCATCGTCTCCGCCGAATCCACCGAGCCACGGGCCGACTGGCATGGCGAGGGCGTCCTCCGCCTGGTCGATGCTGGCGCCTTGGTAGAAGGCGGCTTCGCCGACGGCCGCGGTACGGCATTGCTCGGCGGGCGCTACTCGTACACTGCGCTGGTGCTCTCCCAGCTGTCGCCGCAAATCACGGTCGACTATCGCGATTTTCAAGGGCGAGCGACCTACGACATCACCGATCGCGACCGGGTGACGCTCTTTGCCTTCGGCGCCTACGACTACATGTCCCAGACTCGGGAGCTCGACACCTCGGGCGAAGAGGTCGAGTCGGTGCTCTTTGGTTCCGAGTTCTACCGAGTCGACGGCCGCTACGACGTGCGGCTCCCTGACGGCGGGAAGCTCCGCGCAGCGGTGACCTGGGGGTTCGACCAGACGCGCATTTTCGGCACCCGCAACTCGCAGAACATGCTCTTGGGCTCTCGGGTGCAGGTGTCGCAACCGCTGTCCGAGAAGGTCACCCTGCGGGGCGGGCTGGACCTGCAGATCGACAAATACACTGGCGACAAGCGTCCCTACGCCGATCCGGACAACCCAGCCACGGAGCAATTCAACAACCTGTTCCCGCCTCGGGCCGACACTGGGGTGGCCGGTTGGACGGACATGGTGTGGAAGCCCACCAAACAGCTCGAGGTAACGCCCGGCGTGCGGGTGGATACCTATATCTCGGAGGGGGAGAGCGCGATGGCGGTGGATCCGCGCCTGGCAGTGGTGACCCACGTGAATGACGATCTGCGGGTCCTCCACTCGTTCGGCGTGGCCAACCAGCCACCATCGTTCGTCGTGCCCGTGCCCGGTCTCGCCGTTGCGAGCCTGCAAGGAGGGCTCCAGCGATCGATCCAAGCAGCCTCGGGCGTGGAGGTGGATCTGCCGATGAAGATCACCGGGTCAGTGACCGGGTTCACCGGCGTGTACCTGAACATGACCGATGCGATCGGCGCGCAACAAAACCCAATCGAGGACGAGCTCATTCCCCGCAGTCTCGGTAGCTCCAAAGGGGTCGAGATTTACATCCGCCGATCCCTTTCCGAGCGATTGGGAGGTTTCGTCTCCTACACATTTTCACGGACCACCCGCTCGGTGGGCCGCGAACGATTTCTCGCCAGCTTCGACCGGCCCCACGTGCTTCACACCGCCTTCGGCTACCGCCTCGGGCGGGGATGGCAGACGGGGTTTCGCTTCTCGCTCTACTCAGGCGCACCCCTCGGATCGAGTGAGGAAGAGGACGACGAGAGCGACAGCCTCCCGTCAGATGAGAGTACCGAGAGCGCCGAGTCGAGCGAAACGATTCGTGATCCCCTATTCTATCGATTGGATTTTCGCGTCGAAAAGAAGTGGCGCTTCTACGACACGGCCTGGATTTCCGTGGTGGCCGAGATGATCAACGCAACGCTCAACAAAGAAACCCTCGGGGGCACCAGGGTCGGCCCGGTGACCATTCCGAGCATCGGTGTGGAGGGCGGCTTCTGATGCCACGACTCGTCGCTACTGCGCCACTGACCGCCATCTCGACGCTGGCCGCCACCGCGATGCTCGTCGCCAGCGCGACCGGCTGCCTGCCCGGCGACGAGCGCCCCGTGCCCAGCAGCGTCCTGTTGAACGTGAACCGCAGCGACGCGGTCGCCGAGGGGTTTGTGACCGACGATGGTTGGCACGTCACCTTCGACCGGTTCGTCACGGCCCTCGGCGGCGTACCCCTGGGGAGATCCGGGCGCGGACCCGGCTCCGGCGAGGACTGTGTCGACTACTCGTTCTCGACCTACGACCGGCTCTACGACTTCACCGTCGCCGGCACCTCGAAGGTGGTCCTCCATTATGGCCTCGGACGCTGCACCATCCCGTTCAGCCTGCGTCAACCATCGCCTGAAGCGATCCTGATGGCCGGCGTCACCTCAGCAGATCTCGAGCTCATGGGGCCCGAAGACTCGGACATGTTCGAAAAAAATGAGGCGTCCGGGGTAGGGCTGTTGCTGGTAGGTCGCGCCGAGCGAGAGGGGGTGACCAAGCAATTCAGCTGGCACCTCGCCGCCAATCACCTCATCAACGAGTGCTACGCACCGTTCAGCGACGAGGTCGTCAACACCATCGACCTCTATGGGGAGGACGCCCACGTACGACAACTGGAGATTCGTCCCCAAGAGCTGTTCCGGGTCACGCCATCGCTCGAAGCGGCCATCGAGTTTGGGCGCTTCGCCGAGGCAGATGCCGACGGTGATGACACCATCACGCTGGCAGAGCTCGCCGAGGTGGACGTGCCATTTGACCAAGTCATTGAAGATCTCCTCGACGAGCTTCCCGACGATTTCAAAGACGAGAAGGTCGGCACGCTCTTCGATGAAGCGACGCTCTTGACCCTCGTCCGCGACATCCTGTCTCGGCGGGTCGCCGCCTTTGAAGGCGCCGGCGAATGTGAGGCAGGGTCCGATTTCTGATCTGGCCAGTGGTGAGCCGTCACGGTCCGAGCTTCACCACGAAGAGATCGAAGTCGTGGCTAGCGGTCAGCACGTGGCTGGTGAAATTGACGGTGCCTTGCATCTTGCCGGTGAGCAGCGCCTCGCCGGTCGGCGCGGCCGCACAACCGGTGCCATAGGTCTCCGTCTTTTCCGTCGCATCGCCGAAGGCTCGGGCCCACTGAACCATCCCATCACTGTCGAGCTTGGCGATGAATGCGTGATGGGATCCATCGGCGGACAAGGTGGTGGTGTCATCCAAGGCGAGGTTGCCCTGCAGCGACCCGGCCAGGATCACGTTGCCGCTGCCATCGACCGCCACGCAAGTGGCGGTGACATCGGTATCCGATGGGAATTGGCGGACCCAGAGCAGAGTACCGTCAGGCGCCAGCCGAGCGAGCAGCAGGTCGACCGCACCGGTGCTCAACAGCTCGCCGACAGGTGTGGTCACCGTCCCAGAAAAGGCGGCATAGAACAGCACGTGGTCTAATGGATCAACGGCAATCGCGCCGACGTGTAGCCCGGCGGTGAAGGTCTTCGGCACGTTCCACACCGGTGAGCCTTCGTCACCGGTGAGCCGGTGGATGGAGAAATCGCCGGCGGCGCTCATCGGCTCGTCTAGTGGCAGCTCGTGAGTGAGCACCACGACGTCGCCGAAGGGAGTGGTCGCCAGCCCCCGAACTCGCAGGTCTTGGTCCGCCGAGCCGAAGGACCGCGCCCAGGCGAAGCTGGCACTGGTGGCGTCGTCGTTGACCCGGGTCACGAAGGCATCGAGTCCGCCATAGCTGGTGAGATCGATGGTTCCAAAGGAGACGGTCTCGGCAAAGCTACCGGCCACGAAGACACCGCTGCCTCCAGAGGCGGCGACGCTAAAGGCTCCGTCCTCGCCTTCGGCGCCGGTGTTGATGCTCCACTTGTGGTCCCCCTCGTCGTCGTACTTGACGACGTAGATGTCACCATTGGCTTCGACAAAGGCGGGGGAGGGATCGTCCAGGTCGCCGCCACCGGGATTGACCGCAGCCCCGTCGTAGCCGCCGGCAACGATGGTGTTGGCCCCCGCGGCCGTACCGACGCCCCAAATCGACGGGCTGGCACCATAATGGCGACCCCACTGCTCAGCACCAAAAGGACCGAAGCCGAGGACGATGACATCGGGCTGGCCCTGGGTGTTGCTGAAGGTGGTGCCATTGAAGGTCGCGGCGCCGTCGAGCAAGCCGACGACGATTACGTCGCCAGCGCTGTTGAACGAGGCCGTGAGGCCCTGTTGGGCATCATCGCCACCCACCCGGCGGGCCCACTGGGGCACACCGTTCAGCTCATGGCCACCGGCACCGCCGCCACCGGACCCCGCACCACCCGCACCACCGCCGCCAGCGTCGAGGCCGGCATCGGACCCAGGCTCTCGATAGCTCACGTCGTCGAGCCCAAGCAGCTCGTGGCACCCCACGACGCCAACCACGAGGAGGGCCCACGAGCTGGCCACCGTCCCACCGGCAACCGCCCATCCAAGGCGCTGGGCCGAGACCATCAAAACGCCCCCTCGAGAGCGACTGAGCCGGGGCCAATTCGCAGTCGTAGGCCAGTCTCGACCGGCTCGCTCGGCGCGGTCGCCTGCGTGACGAGCAGCAGCGCCCCGACGGTCAATCCTATCCCACCGAGCACGAAGCCAATCGTCGCTCCGGTCGCCAGACTCTTGGCAGCGTCTTCGTGGGACTTGGCGTCTGGATCGCACTGCTGGGTGCCTGCCGTACAGGTCGACTTGAGCTGCTCGGCTTCATCGAGGGCCAATACGCCGGTCACCATTCCGGCGCCCATCCCCACCACCCCGACGCCGAGGAAGATGACCGGCAGCAGCAGCGAGCTAGACTCGACGGTCGGCGCCCCCGGCCCTCGCTGACGTCGCAAGTCGAAAACGATGTCCTGTCGTGCTCCTTCGCTGAGCGTGATGGTCTTGCTCTGCACGTCGTGTTGACCCAACACGACGAC
>JAUVCD010001116.1 GCA_030590865.1 Myxococcales bacterium
GACCAATTGCTCGATGCGCCTCTCGCTGATGTTGGCCAGTTCGGCAACGGCGATGGCGGCGGCATCAAGTGCATGCGCCACCGGTTGGCCGTGAAAATTGCCACCGGAGATTAGCTCTCCGCCGAAAGGCATGTTGTCGTCAGGGAAGACCAGTGGGTTGTCGGTGGTGGAGTTGGCTTCGCGTTCAAGAATGCCTTGGGCGAAGTCCAAGAGGTCAGCTGCTGCGCCGTGCACTTGCGGCATGCAGCGCAGAGAGTATGGGTCCTGCACTTTGCCGCAGCCGGCGTGGGAGGCGGCGATTTCGCTGTCGGCGAGCAGGCTTCGAAGGCGAGCGGCCACGACCTGCTGTCCCTCTTGCAGTCTCGCGCCCACAACTCGGGGATCAAATGCGCGCACCGTTCCCTGGAGAGCTTCCAGGGACATGGCGCCAGCGATGTCTGCGACGTGACGGGTGGTGATGGCATCGTGCAGAGCGAGTCCGCCCACCGCGGTCATGTGTTGCGTGCCGTTGAGCAGGGTGAGCCCCTCTTTTGCTTGCAACTCCAAGGGCTCGAAACCACATTTCTTCATGGCCTCGTGAGCGGGCATCTCTGCGCCGTCGAAAAAAACCGGTCCTTCGCCGATCATGGCCAGCGCCAAGTGGGCGAGGGGCGCTAGGTCACCTGAGGCGCCCACGGATCCGCGGCGGGGGATAACCGGGTGGATGCGATGGTTGAGCATCTTACATAAGAAGCTACATACCTCAGCGCGAGCGCCGCTCTGTCCTCGCGAGAGAACCGCGGCGCGCAGCAGAATCATGGCCCGGGTGGCGTCCTCGTCCAGCGGGTCGCCCACACCGACGCAATGCGAGCGCACCAGGTTTTGCTGAAGTTCAACGATCTGCGATGGCGAGATGCGAACCTCCGCAAGTGCTCCAAAGCCCGTGTTTACGCCGTATACGGCAGGAGCGTCCGCACCTCCGGCAACGATGGCGTCAACGACCGCGCGGGAACGCTTCATGGCCTTCATAGCCCCATCGCTGGGCTCTACTTGGCGAAAGTCGCGGGCGACGGCGGCAATGTTTGCGAGGTTGAGGGATTCGGTGCCCAGTTGGACAGTTGGCTCTTGCACGGGGGGGAGTTTGCGAGTCTGGATTGAGGCGGTCAACAGCCCGGGAGCCCGTCTTGGGCTCGCCGGTGAGGCCTGCAGTGCATCGCGCTGAACTAGCCTCCCCTGAAGTTGACAGGGCCCTGGGATCACTCGGATAATTCAAGTATCTCCTGGACCCTGCGGTACTATGGCACCAAATAATAAGGACGAGGACGAAGAGGGCGCTCCGCCGGAGAACGCCGACGAAAGCACTGACGACGGTGCTGAGGAAAGCGCTGACGACAGTGCTGAGGAAAGCGCTGACGACGGTGCTGAGGAAAGCGCTGACGACGGTGGCGAGGAAAGCACCGAGGAGCCGGCCGCCAAGGAGCTAGAGATCTTGGACGAGCCCGCCGGGGTGGTGTCAGTCATTGAGCCCATCGAACCAGAAGATGCGCCAGGGGCGTTTGTCGAGCTCGACGAAGAATCCGAGGAGCGGAACGGGGACGA